>JAYSWO010000001.1:0-6466 GCA_043717975.1 Ferruginibacter sp.
ATGTTTTACTGCTCTTTCGCAAGTAGATCATTATCGCTTTATCAACTTTGGTGCAAAAGAAGGCTTGGTAGATAATTTTGCTTATGGGGTTACACAAGATCAAAACGGGTATATGTGGTTTGGCACCGCTTCGGGCTTGTATAGGTATGATGGGCACATTTTCAAAAATTTTAAAAGCCCCTTAGATAGAGCCGGTAGATCTATTTCAAATATTTTACAAACCGTATATGCAGCAAAAAATGGTACCATTTGGCTAGGCGCCATTAATACCTTGCAATGGTACAACCCAAAAAAGAATGTATTTTTTGGTCCAAATTATGAAAATGCTGCTATAAAAAAATTATGCGATTCGTACATTTTGCATTTTACCGAGCAAGATCATTTTATGTGGATGGCTACTGTTAATAATTATTTTTTTAGATTCAATAGCAAGGATTCTAGTTTTAAGAGTTATGCAAATTTATATCCTCCAAACGCATCTAAAGCTTGCATAAAAGTAGTGATTGCCAACAACTCTATTTGGGCCATACATGCATCAGGTATATATCAATTTTCTTTAGATGATACTTTTTTAGGCTATTTTCCTTTTAAAGAAAATGAGATATCCAATGCAAATGTAGATAAAGAAAGCAATGCCATTATGCTTACCACATACAGCCATGGCTTGGTAGCATTTAATATTGAATCAAAAAAATATGATTTATCCAACCCTTACAATGACATTTTAAAAAAGAACAACTTATTTTGCGTAAACACAGATGCATCAAATAAAATTTGGATAGGCTCTTATCCATTATATTGTTTAGATAAAAACAGCCCCAACCTACAAACATTTGAAACAAAAAAAGAAAGCGAATACGATTTTAAAACATCAAAAATTGCCAACCTTTTTTTTGACAGAGAAAAAAACCTATGGATATGCGGTTATAGTGGCCTTACCATGATGCCATGGCAAAACCAACAAATAAAAACAATACCATTAAAAGACAATATTTCCAAGAATATACTAGAGCCGCTATCTATTACAACTGCTAATAACCATAAAGGCTATTTTATAACCAACAGCAATAGCAGCGGCCTTTTATATTATGATGTAGAAAAAGGAACCTCATCCACCATTACAAATAATTTTAGTAAAACCATAGATAGTAAAAGAATAATTGCTACCGTGCCCATGCCTAACGGAAGCCTGTATGCTAGCGATGATATTAATTTTTTTAAAGTTGTAGAAGAAGAAAAAAGATTGCTGCCGTTTACACTGTTAGATCAAAACAATAACCCCATAAAAAATGTAGGAAGAAATGTTTTTGACAGCAAAGGCAATGTGTACATAACCTCTACAAACAATGGATTTTATATTTGGCGGGCAAATGGCCAACTCTTTCATTACAATAGATGGGATATTGACACATCGTTAAACGCACATGCAGACAATAATGTATCGCCATGCATCGTAGATAAAAATGAACACATTTGGTTTACCGGTAGTGAAGGCATCTATGAATATATTGACAATGAAAATAAATTGATTCATAGAGCACAACAAATGAATACAAGCATACCAGCCATTGCCGCTGCTAATTATATAGCGCAAGATAATGCAGGGCATTTTTGGATTACTACAAGAAATAATGGGCTTTACGAATTGTATTTTAACGAGGGTAAAGAACAAATTAAAAACTATACCCAAACCTCAAGTATTGGTATTCCCTCTGATTATTTATTAAAAATAAAAAAAGACAATACAGGCAATGTGCTTTGGATCAGTTATCATGCAGGGCTATTAAAATTTGACCCTATTGCAAAAAAAGTATTGAGCGTTTTAAAAAAACAAAATGGATTGGCTGATGATGGCGGTGGTTATTCGTTTACCATTACCCCAGACAACCAATTGGTACAATTGCATTATGGCAAAATGAATATCATCGATTTAAATAGTTTTACCGATAACAAAACGGCCCCTACCCTTGTATTTAATTCTATAAAAATATTGGATACCGAAAAATTGTATGGGCTAGATGATAAAAATCTTGAACTAAACCTAAGCCACAACGAAAACTTTATTCAGCTTGAGTTTGCAGCACTTATGTTTAACAATAGCAACCAAAACAACTATGCCTATATGTTAGAAGGTATAGACAAAGATTGGAACAATGTGGGCAACAGAAATGTTGCTACCTATGCAGGATTGCCAAGTGGGAAATATATTTTTAAAGTAAAAGCTGCCAATAATGATGGGGTATGGAGCAAAGAGCTAATCCTAAAAATAAACATCAAACCTATTTTTTATAAATCATGGTGGTTTATTATATTGGCTATATTATTTTTTGCTAGTCTTTTGTATGCATACAATCGCATGCGCATAAGGCAAGTAAAAAAAGAAGAAATACTGAAAGCGAATTTTCAGCAACAGATTGCCAGCACTGAGATGAAAGCGCTGCGGGCACAAATGAATCCACATTTTATTTTTAACTCGCTCAACAGTATTCAAAAATATATTTTACAAAACGACCATTTTGCGGCATCGCAATACCTCACAAAGTTTTCTAGGCTTATACGATTAATATTAGACCATAGCAATCAAAATAATATTTTGCTAAGCAGCGAATTGGATTTATTAAAATTGTACATAGAAATGGAAAGCCTACGATTTGACGATAAATTTAATTACGACATACATGTAGCAGAAAACGTGCATGCAGAAACCATTGAAATACCATCTATGCTTATACAACCCTATGTAGAAAATGCCATATGGCATGGGTTATTGCATAAAGATACAAAGGGACATTTGCTTGTGCATTTTGAAAAAAGCAACGACAACAAATTGGTAGTAACCATAAAAGATGATGGTATTGGAAGAGCAAAAGCTGCAGCATTAAAAAGTAAACAAGTGCTAAAAAAGAAAAGCTATGGCATGCAAATAACAGAAGATAGAATTGACATTATAAATAGAACACAGCTTATACATACCACTTGCCATATTAAAGATATAAAAGATGAAATGGGCAACGCATTGGGAACTGAAGTGGTACTCACCATACCCATAAAACCATTAAATAATTAAACCATGATAAACGTAATAATTATTGATGATGAAAAAAATGCATTAGACGTGTTAGAAATGCAATTAAACAATTATTGTGCAGACGTACATATTGTATGCAAATGCGATGGTGGAGAAAAAGGAATTGCCGCCATAAAAAAACACAATCCCGATTTAATTTTTATTGACATAGAAATGCCTCATAAAAATGGGTTTGATGTATTAAAAGAAACAAGCCAATTTAATTATGATGTTATATTTACCACTGCATACGATCAGTTTGCAATAAAGGCTTTCAAATTTTCGGCCATTGATTATTTATTGAAACCCATTGATATCATTGAATTACAAGAAGCCGTAGAAAAAGTAAAAAGCAAAAAAGGAGGCACCAACTTAGATGAAAAAATACAACTGCTTTTTACACAACTTCAACCAAAAAATGAAAAGCTTACCCATAAAATTGCCATTCCCATAGGCGATGGAATGGAGCTATTGGAACCAGATGATATTATTCGTTGCGAAAGTGATAGCAACTACACACATATATTTTTATTGAATGGTAAAAAAATAACCCTTGCAAAAACACTCAAAGATGTAGCGGAGAATATAGAAGGTTCGCCATTTTATAGGATACACCAATCGCATTTTATAAATATGAACCATGTAGCCAAATTTGTAAAAGGTGATGGTGCCTACGTAATAATGAAAGATGGCACCCAAATAGCCATTAGCCGCAATAAAAAAGAGGCCTTTATGGAAACATTTAGGAAGGTATGAGGCAACATACTAAAAAATTCTGCTTAATACTCAATTCCCTCTGAGTAAATAGAGTTAAATGTTGAGATTTACATTTCAAACATTTATTTATGAAAAAGATTTGCCAAATCTTTCAAACTGCTTTGTTTAGTATTGTTTTTTTTAACTTAATAGCTTGCAACGATGCAGCAGAAAAAGAAAACAAAGCAACAACTGTAACGGCAGATGCAAGCACAAATACTAATGCAGCTACAGCAAATACAAAAACGGAAACTGCCATTGTGCGTTTTAAAGTAAACGGTGTAGAAGCCAATACTAAAATTGGAACAGGCAATGATAATGCTGAGCAAATTGGTATTGTGAATGGCAGCAATAGCCATTTGAGTTTTGTACTAAATGGAGATGATGCCAGCTTTCCATTTAGAGGCTCTTTATCTATGGGCTTGGATAATTTTACGTTTAAAGCCGGCGAATATACATGTGCCACATCATTCTCCCGTTACCAGCGCCCCAATGCAGCCGGCGAAATACAATATGATTCTCAACGAGGCGGCAATTTTACTATTAATTTTTCTTCCATAACAAAATCTACCGACGCAAATGTGGTGGGTGACATGTATGAAGCCACTGGCACATTTAGCGGCAAGCTTGGTTTGAAAATGGGTTTTGAAAAAGACAGCGATGTAAAAACAATTGACATTACCGAAGGCTATTTTGAAAAAGTACCCACACAGGTTTACGGTAAAAATTAATAAAAATATAAAAATACCGAAATGAAAAAGTGTTTAATATTGATAGCATGTGTTTTTGTAAATAAATGTCTGCTTGCACAAAATGTAGGCATTGGAACCACCACACCCCTACGTCAAGTACATATTGTAGATAGCACACTAAATCCAAACCTTACCATCGAATCTCCTTCAATGGCATTAGATAGGGACGTAACCGTGGAATTAAAACAAGCGAATGGAGCCGGTGATTGGTTAAGATTAAAAAAATACAGTTTTCTTTCTACAGAAAGTATTGCTGGTATTCCTTTTGCTGGTTCAAGCACTTTATTTTCAGGATTAGATGGTGGCGATTTAAAAATAGGTGCATTACGCTTTTCTGCCGCTGTAGATGTATTTGCAGGCGGGCAAAGAAGAGTACTCATAAATCCGAATGGCAATGTAGGCATTGGTGATGTGAATCCACAAGCTTTGCTTCATATAAAATCTCTTACAGGGGAGGCATTGCGTGTACAAGCTCCTGCTGCCTACATGAGCTTTTATGACAATACAAATTACACAGGTTATATACAATCTGCTAGCAATACAATGACACTTGCTTCTACAGGCAGCAATAAATTATCGTTGGTTACAAATTTTAATGAAAGAATTACAGCTTTACAAAATGGAAATGTTGGCATAAATAATAATAACCCTTTGGTAAACCTTCATGTAAACGCTTCCACTGGCGAAGCCATAAGAGTGCAAGCACCATCTGCCTACATGAGTTTTTACGACAATGCAAATTATATAGGTTACTTACAATCTGCTGGCAATACCATGTCAGTAGCAGCGCAAGGCCCAAACAAACTAGCGTTGGTTACATCTTTTACCGAAAGACTCACTGTAGGAGCAAGTGGTAGTATAGGTATAAATAAAACAACGCCCAATACAGCTTTAGATGTAAATGGATTTACCCGGCTAGGAGCTGAAGTGGATGGAGCACCTAAAATAAAAACAAAGAAGATAATAGGAACTACCTCCATTACTGCTTTACCTACTAATATCCCCCTTGGTATAAATAGTACAAAAATTATTTCTGCAACGCTTATGATTGATGTACCCAATGGACCAACTGTAATAAGGATTAATTATGATTTTGCTATAGATACTTTAGCAAACATTATACAAATATCTGCTGATGCTTATGGGGGTTATTTCTATACGATTTTTATAACCTACGAAGAATAAAATTTTACAACATATGAAACAATTAATATCATTAGTGCTTCTTCACTTTTCAATAAATATATTTGCACAAAATGTAGGTATTGGAACAATAGCCCCATCTGCCAAATTACACATTGATGGCGCTAATACAATTAATGAAGTACTCCGCTTAGGTGCAGAAGCTAGCCCATATATGAGCTTTTTTCAAAATGGTATTTATAAAGCGTATGCTGGCATCAACGACAATGGACTTGACCCTGCTGATTTTCGAATAGCCACTACTATAGGAAGCAATTACCCCATAAAACTATTTACCAATGGTAATGAACGTATGCATATTGCAGCTAACGGAAATATTGGAATAGGCCTTCCTACAACACCTTTGGTACCGCTCCATATTAATTCAAACATTGCAGAGGCATTGCGTGTGCAAGGTCCTACATCGTACATGACTTTTTATGATGACAATAATTACCGTGGTTATATTCAAGCTTGGAGCAATGCACTTGGTATTGGAAGTACTGGTACAAACTCTATAAATTTTTATACTGGTGGTGGTGCACAGCGTGCTACTATTTTAGACAATGGAAAAGTAGGCATTGGCAATAACTTACCAAACGCTCAATTGGATATTAACAGCAATGATGCGGAAGTTATTAGAATAAATTCGTCTGTATCTCCATATATCGGTTTGTATAACAACAACAGCTATCAAGGTTTTGTATGG
>JAYSWO010000002.1:0-6461 GCA_043717975.1 Ferruginibacter sp.
TTGAGCACATTTTGTGCCATAGTGAGGCTTTTTTAATATTTAGTTATCCTCAAAATCAATAGGAATGTGCATTAGGGATTTACGGGAAGACCCCAAACAGTACTCACATTTATACAAAGCTCTATTTGCTATTACAATCCTTGTTTGATTAGAAAAAATTTTTCGCATATTTATACAAGATTCAAAGCCTGAGCTTTAGCAAGCCCAATAATACGATTTAGCATAAGGTAGTGTTCTATCTCACTTTTTTCTTCCACAGATAATGTATGTTGCTTTTGTTTATCTAGCAATACATCAAAACGAGTTTGATTAGCTTCTGAAGGTTTAAAAGCTATAACTTTTTCTGGATTCATAGTTGCCATAAAATTGGCTACCTCATCATATACTGTGTGAACCATAGTTGAAAAATTATTTACACAAATTTATCCCTTTTTCTTACATCTTACCTACTTATTTGGCTAAAAAAATTTGCTTTTATTAGTGCAAAGCCTTTTTTACCCTTTATTTTAATTTTTTATACTTACAATCATTAAGCATTAGTTTTTCGATAAGCTACTCGCTTCATCCTTTCCATTCTCACAAACCTTTGCTTGGTCTCACCAGCAAAGCCTATTTGAAAAACAATTTCAATTTTGTTGATAAAAATAAAGTCTTTCAAATAACATAATTTTACAGTATAATTCACAATACAAAAACTTTTTTAATAAGAAATGCGTACCTCTTGCATGACAAAATATCGTTTTGTTTTAATGTTTATTTGTATAATTTTTAGTTATGCCAATGCATCTGCACAACAAATAAGCATTAAAATAATTGTAAAGGACAATGCTGAACAACTTTTACAAAATGCTTCTTTTGCTATAAACGACAAAAAGTTAAAAGCAGACACTACTGGCACAATAGTTAAATTGCTGAACGCAGGAAAAATTACCATTGCAGCTTCTGCAGTAAATCACTATAATTTCATCCAAACATTTAACCTTACTACAGATACTACTTTGCAAATTATTTTACAGCAGCGCCAGAGTTTATTAAATGCTGTAGTAGTTCGTTCCAGCAGAAACGTTTCTGTAAACCAAATGGGAGTGCAAACCATCAGTGCAGAGGTGCTTCGAAAGCTTCCAGTAATTTTTGGGGAGGTAGATCCTTTGAAAACAATTAGCCTTTTGCCTGGTATAAAAAATGGCGGCGAAGGTGGCGGCGGTGTATATGTACGTGGTGGTGGGCCAGATCAAAATTTAATATTGTTGGATGGGGTAAATGTGTACAACCCAAATCATTTATTGGGCTTCTTTTCTGTTTTTAATGGCGATGCTATAAAAAGTATTGAGGTTTTAAAAAGTGGTTTCCATGCAGAGTATGGCGGCAGACTAAGCAGTGTAATAAATATTAATAGCCGAGATGGTGATATGGAAAAAATAAAAACCAATGCCAGTATCGGTTTAATTTCTACCAAGCTAGGTATAGAAGGCCCCATTATAAAAAACAAAGCGTCGTTTATTGTTAATGCAAGGCGCACTTATATAGACCAAGTGGCTAAGCCATTTGCAAGAGATCGTATTGGAGGCAACGGCTATTTTTTTTATGATGTAAATGCTAGAGCAAGTTATATCATTGATAAAAAAAACAGATTAAATTTTAATTTTTTTAACGGAGTAGATGAGTTCACATTTTCTAACAGTGATGGAGCCGGCAGAACTTTTAATACAAACTGGGGAAATACCATTGCCGCATTGCAATGGGAACAAAAAATAAACGACAAACTTAGCCACACTACAGGGGTGGTATATAATCGTTTTAAATTAGACAGTAGGTTTGGTTTTAGTACCATACAATTTTTATTTACGTCAGGTCTTAAAGATTGGCAATTTAAAAGCGATTGGAACTTAAAACAATACGATTGGTTAAAACTAAAATGGGGCATACAATACATTAACCACACTTTTAAACCTGGTGCAGGTGGCGTTACTGCCGGTGTTACCAATTTTGAAACCATTTTGCAAAACAAATATGCGCATGAGTTAGCAGGCTATGTAAGTGCAGATGTGGATTTACTGCCTGAGCTTAATTTAATTGCTGGTGTGCGGTATAGTTATTTTAATCAAGTAGGTCCTACGGAAGAAGATGTATATGACGGAGAAGGCTTTCCTACTGGGCAAAAAGTAAAGTATAGTAGAGGACAAAGTTTAGCGCAATACCAAAATCCTGAACCACGCCTAAGCCTGCGTTGGAAGCTCAATGAAACAGGGAGTATAAAATTATCTTATGCAAATACCATACAATATTTGCAACTAGCCACCACAAGCAATGCAAGTTTTCCAAGCGATTTGTGGTTGCCCGCAAGTAAGCGCATACAACCAGGTAGGGCAAATCAAATTGCGGCAGGTTATTTTAAAAATTTTAAAAATAATATGTATGAGTTTTCTGCGGAAGTGTATTATAAAACACTTAGCAACCAACTAGAGTTTAAACCAGGCGCCAACCTTTTATTAAATGCGAACTTAGAAAACGAAATGATTTTTGGTACCGGTAAAGCATACGGGCTTGAATTGTTTTTAAATAAAAAACTAGGCAAACTTACTGGCTGGCTTGGCTATACATTAAGCCGTACCGAAAGAACATTTGATGCCATAAATGGAGGCAAACCCTTTCCGTACAGGTACGATAGAACCCACGATTTAAGCATAGTGGCCAACTATCCATTATCAAAAAAGTGGGAAGTATCTGCAGTATTTGTGTATGGTACTGGCAATGCATTAACATTACCTGTAGGTCGTTTTACTTATAACCTTAGCTATAACACAACAGAAAACCAACCCATTTTTACCAACATAGATTTATACGATAAAATAAATGATTATAGAATGCCTGCATACCATCGGCTAGATATTTCTTTTGCTTATACACGAAGGCCTAAAACGACTAGGCGTTATAAAAGCAGTTGGAATTTTGGTATCTATAATGTGTTTAACAGAACCAATCCATTTTTTATTTATTTAAGTGCAGATGAGGATACACAAAAAGTAGTAGGTAAGAAAGTATATTTATTTCCAATTGTGCCGAGCGTAACATGGAATGTAAAATTTTAAATGTGTAAGAAAAATGAAAAAAATATTAACCATAGCCTGTTGCATTTTTTTATTGAGCTGCGAAAAAGATTTTGATATAGAGATAGCTAGTACAGAACCGAAGCTAGTGGTGGAGGCTTACATCAGCAACCAAGCACCACAATACACGTATGCTATTTTAAGTAAATCGGTAGATTATTTTAATCCAATCTTTCAAAGCATTCCGGTAAAGAATGCGCAGGTTTCTATTACAGAAGGCAGTGTAATAGCCAATGATATTGTTTGGAATACAGCATCTAAAAGGGTTTTAAGCGAATTGAGTAATCCTGCATTGCCATCTGTTTTTGCGAATGGCCTTTACATAGATCCACTTGCTATTATTAATCCGTCGCAGGCGTTGGTCGGTAAAGTAGGTAAATACTATCGTCTAGATGTATTGTTTGAAAACAATGCATACACAGGCATAACACATATGCCTGATACGGTAAAATTGGATAGCGTAACCTATGGCTTTCCTTTTATAAATGATGAAAACGAAAATAAATGTCGTATTACCAACCATTATAAAGACCCCGATACATTGGGCAATACTTATTTTTATTACTGGCGCAATAACGAAAATAGAAATAGATTTGGCTGGGCGGGTTTATTTAAAAGCCGTGCCCCAGGCCGAGATGATTCTAAAAACGGAGAGTACATCCGCATTACTCACCCGCAAGAAATTAATTATAACGATACCATTACTTATATGCTCACTTCTGTAAATAGAAATACCCATAATTTTTGGGATAGCTATTTAGATGCTAGAAATAATAATGGCCCATTTTCTACACCTGTTTTGTTGCAAAATTATATCAGTGGCAAAAATGTAGTTGGTTGTTTTATGGGTTTGAGTGTGAGTGAGCGGACGATTATTACGAGGCCGTAGGGTTTAGAAGTTCAAGAGCTTGTCCGCCGATAGCAGGATTCAAGGTTTTTTAAGATTGTGGTTTCTGCTTCAGTTTAAAGATTATAATAAAAAAGGTTTTGCATTTTTAGTGCAAAACCTTTTCATTTAATAAATTTTATACTCTACTAAAGTTGTTGGTAGGCTTGGCTCCTTGGCTATGCTTCCATACCAACAACGGCGGCGCTTCACTTATGCCAACAATGGCGAAAATGTGCACTTTATTACCACATTTGGACGCTTTATATTTTTTATACTGCTCGCTATTTCCTTGCCATTCTCACAAGCCTTTGCTTGGTCTGCGACCAGCAAAGCCTATTTGTAAAATGTTTTCAATTTTATTCGTGTTCTTTTCTTTTCATGGTCGGCTGGTCGCAGACCATGCCTCGGCTCTCACGATTTGTGGCTATGGGTGCTCACGAAAGTTGAAGCTGACCAACGCAGGCTAGGCTATGCTTCCATACCAACAACGGCGGCGGCTTCACGAATGCCAACAAAGGCAAAAACAACGGCGGCGCTTCACGTATGCCAACAATGGCGAAACAAAAATTAATGCTGCCATAAAAAAGGAAACAAATATTTTAAATGAAAAAATATTTTTCATGGTAAGGGGTTTTTGTTTTGGTTTAATAATTTTAAATATGGTGTGTCATTTTTTTTTACTTTACAAAAATTGAAGATGCACGTACAGTATTAGTTGCATTAAAAAAATTAGTAAGCAACCCATTTTTCCAAACTAAAGAATTTGGAGATACACCGCTCCCTGTATTTCCAACTACATATATATCTGTACCATTCACAAATAATGAACTTGAGTGTTCATCCGTTGTAACATTCGACAAATTTGTTACAACACCATTTTTCCAAACTTTTGCCATACCGCTAGATCCGGTTGCATTATATTCAATACCTGCTATATAAACATCGTTTCCAGAAACGAAAATAGAACTAGCAGTTGCGGCATTATTACCGTTTGTTAAATATGTAGGAACGCCATTTTTCCAAAAAGTTGCTTGACTACGAGCTCCAGTTCCCACTGTTGTATCTCTTGAAAAACCAGCCATATAAACATCACCACCAGAAACAAAAACAGAATATGCTTCACTAGATCTATTTGCGCTATTTGCTAAACTTATTGCTATTCCGTTTTTCCAAAGCTTTGCAGCTTAAGTATTACCACTAAAAGCTCCACTGATGGCATTTTCAGACCCAGCTACATAAACATCACTTCCAACAACAAAAACAGAATGAGCATAAGACCAAATTGCGCCTAAAGATAAATTCAAAGCTATTCCGTTTTTCCAAAGTTTTGCAGTAGATTGACTTGATGTAAAACTCCACTCTACTCCAGCTGTATATACATCGGTTCCCGATATGTAAATTGAATATGCTTCTCCATAAACATTTGTGCCTATTGTTAGAATGGTAGCAATTCCATTTTTCCAAACTACCGCCTTTCTGTTTTTTTTGCCTGATACATAGACATCCGTTCCACTTATAAAAACAGAATATGCACTAGCACTATTAGCAAATGTAGATAAATTGGTAGCCACACCATTTTTCCAAACCTTAGCAATTCCATTTTCTGTACCTGCTACATAAACTTCAGCGGTTGTAGCTGCTGTACAAGTCGCTAGTGTACCAAGGTTTATTGTGCCACTAGTAGCAGCACCAGCAAGTATTGCAGTTTGTTGTGTTGTAGTTATATCAGTGCCTTGGTAATTGTAACTAAGGCTACTACCTGTACAATTAATAATAGAAAAAGAAAAAGCTCCTGTAACATTTGTATTGCTAAAAGCTGAATTACCCCCTGTTGCAGATAAAGATACATAACCATTTCTAACAGCCGCACCCGTGCAGTTGTTTAAAATACCTGAAAAAGTAATTGTCTGTGCTGCATTTATTGTAACCGAAACATTTCCCAAACTAGTATTAGCAGCAAACGGCCCAATATTCTGAGAAAAAAGAACAGTATTGCAAGATGACACTACTTCTAAAACCAACGCCTCATTTTTTGGAACAGAGCCTGAAACAAAACCTGCATTATTTGTAATACCATAACCATAACTTCCATTAGCCCTTTTTATTCTTGTACTTGTAGAAACCAATGGCGAGTTTGTTGTTGCATTAATCAATGTATAATCCAGATTAATAAAATTACTTGGCACATCACAATTCCAAAACGAAAATCTATCCACCTGTGCAGTATAAGTGCTGCCTGTTTTTGTAGCTGTACCATTTTCTTTCCATCTTGCACTCGCCTCATCAAAATGCCAAAGTACAATGCTAGTAGGTGCTGTAGCGCTTAAGCTTGCAGGTATAGGAAAACTAACCGTAGCCGTTTTACCTGTAGCTATTTTTAAAACATTGCCACTAGCATCAGCAAGCTCTGCGCCTACCATGCCATAGGTTGTTAAAATATTTTCTACACCGGTGGTGCTTACACC
>JAYSWO010000011.1:0-2533 GCA_043717975.1 Ferruginibacter sp.
CTGTTATTAATGGTAAAATATATTTCAAAACCCTTGGTTTTATCTTTAGAGTAGTATTCTTTTTTTATTCTATTACCTTTCCCTCCATCTTGTAAATTAAATTTATTGATTGACTCAAACGCATCAAAAACACTACTCTTTCCACTACCGTTACTTCCAATTAACAACACCAATTTCGCATTATCAGGTATGTCCTGCAATGTTAAATCGGTAAACCTTTTAAAGTTTTTTAATTGTAAACTTTTAATTTTCATGCTGCAAATTTCGATATTTTAATTTTGTTTTACAAGCCTAATTTAAAAGATTCTTTATAAGCCTCATCAAATCCATCTCCATCATTCAATTTTTTTATAAACAATGATAGCGAATGTGTTTTCAACCATTCGCTTACTGTGTATTTTGCAGTAGCATAATTAAGCATCACTTCTGCATGGTTACCCGATAAAAATTGCTCATTACTTTCAAATATTTTTACATCAGGCAATTTAATTCCTGCATCTTTTTTTGCCATTAATGAATCTATAGAATAATAATCTCTATCGTCTATTTGCATGGCAAGGCCTTCATTAAACCAAGTAGGTATTTTAAAATTTAGATTATAAAAACCAATATTGTTGTATAGAATGCAATGCGATAATTCGTGTGCAATAATGGATGAATCCAATCCATCCATACTCACAACTACATAAGATCCCATTTTACAATATGCACATGCGGGAGTACCATTTCCTTGTCCATATTTATTGTATTCTTTTTCACTATTACAATAAATCAATTTATAGTCTAGCAAAATATTATTACCCCAAAAACCAATTGCTTTTTTCTCTGCAATATTTTTAAGTGTAATTAAAGTATCAATTTTATTGTATGATACATCAGAGTTAAAAAAAAGATTTCCGTTCTTCTCGAAACTCGAAAATGAAATAAGTATGCATCTTGTTTCTTGAGGGAAAACTAAAAAATGCGCAAATGCCATTACTGGTAATAGTAATAAAATAATTATGCAAGACCATTTCAATGACTTTTTCATATTTTTTTATTTACAGATTAAGAATTTCCTCTACAATCTTCCTCTCATTGCTTAGCCTTGGTACTTTGTGTTGCCCTCCCACCTTACCTTTAGTGCGAAGCCATTCTGTAAAAGTTCCACAAGGCATTACGTGTACAACAGGCATACGAAGCGCAATATTTTTTTGTCGTTTGGCTTCATAATCGCTGTTTACATTTTTTAAAGCAGCATCCATTTCTTTTGTAAATACATCTATATCTTCTGGTGCTTTATCAAATTCTATCAACCATTCGTGTGCACCGTTGCTTTGCTCTGTAAAATAAATTGGCGCAGCGGTATAATCTTTTACAATAGCATTTGTTTTAGCTGCCGCTGTTGCAATGGCTTTATCTGCATTGTCTATAATTACTTCTTCGCCAAATGCATTCATGTAATGTTTAAGCCTTCCAGTAATTTTTATTTTGTATGGATTAAGCGAAGTAAACTCCACCGTATCTCCCATAACATAACGCCACAAACCCCCAGTGGTACTAATTACAATGGCATAATTTGTTTTTATTTTTACTTTAGTAAGTCCCAGAGTTTTCGGTTGTGGCTTTTTATATTCTTCTACAGGCATAAACTCATAAAAAATTCCGTGCTCAGTAAATAATAACATTCCTTCATCATCTGGCTTTTCTTGAGCAGCAATAAACCCTTCGCTTGCATTGTATATTTCTAAAAAATTTATTTTCTTTCCTATGATATCTTCAAATTGTTTTCTGTAGGGCACAAATGAAACACCACCGTTAATGTACAATTCTAAATTGGGCCACACTTCTGCAATGGTTTTCTTTTGTGTTATTTCTAAAATACGTTTGAGCAAAAGCAATGTCCAGGTTGGCACACCTGCAAGACTTGTTACATTTTCTTCAGCAGTAGTTTGTGCTAGTTTTTCTATTTTATTTTCCCATTCATCTAACAATGCAATACTCAACTCTGGTGTCCGCAACCATTGTCCCCAAAATGGAGAATTTTGCATGAGGATAGCACTCAAATCTCCACACTGCACATCTTCGCTTAGTTGACTTATTTGATGCGAGCCACCAACCACCAAGCCTTTGCCAGTTAATAAATCGCTACTCGGAAAATTAGTGTAGTATTTTGTAAGTACATCTTTGCTTGCTTGAAAATGATTTTCTTTTAAACTCTCATCACTTACGGGAATAAATTTACTTTTATCGTTTGATGTGCCGCTGCTTTTTGCAAACCAATTTACGGGCGCATTCCATAAAACATTTTCTTCGCCATACATCATACGCTCTATGTATGGGCGCATATCATCGTACTCGTGTAAGGGTACACGCAGTTTGAATTCTCTTACTGTAAAAAGTTTATCAAAATTGTATTTTTTACCAAACACAGTGTATTGCGCATCGCTAATGAGGCTTTGCAAAACATCACGCTGTGCCTCAGCTGGATGATTTATCCAATTGTGAATACGCTTGTACCGTAAGCGAGCTACAAATGATATTGACTTAGAGA
>JAYSWO010000101.1:0-2223 GCA_043717975.1 Ferruginibacter sp.
GGTGGAGAAGGTTTATTTTTTGCAACGCTGCGTGGGCCAGGCAAAGTGTGGATACAATCTTTACCCATTAGCAGACTTGCAGGCAGACTTATGCAATATGGCATGGGTACGAGAAAAGAAGAAGGAAGTATTTTAGGAGGTTTGGGGAATTTGTTGGATGGCAGGTAGGGGATTGTTGAACCCAAATTTTGCAGTAACTCGCAAAAGAGATGACATCTTTTTAAAAGATGTCATCTCTAAGCTAGAAAATTGCAGAAAATATTGAATTGCAAAATTTAGGTTGAATCTAGCTTTGTAGTTTGGCAGATTGATTTATTTTAAATTTGTTTGTTACAAAATATTTTATACAAAACTGCCCTTTAAATTTTAAAGGGCAGTAGTATTATTCTAAAATATTTTGGTGCGCCCATTTCTGCTCCTTTTCTATCATATCAAAATTATCCTTCTCATTATTCAATTTTTACTCATCTCTCCCAATCATCTTACCGTCGATATTCCATTTTGCATTTAGCTCTTCAAACTCTTTAGTATCCGACTCACTAAATTTTTGATTTGTTAAACTTTTTAAATTTGGCTGCCCAGCATTTACCCATGCCGTAAACCAAAACGATGCAATGCTTTGTATAGACAAACGCATTCTTCTCTCTATCATACCATCTAACTTTTTATTGAAAGCAATAGTAAATGCAGATGAGTATTGGCGTATTGTTTTTCCACTTCTTACTTCAAAAGAATATTTTTGATCTTCTGAAAATTGTTTGGTGAGTTCTCTTTCAAAATTTAAAACACTGTCGCTAGCTTTTGCACTTTCCAATACTCTATCCCAAGTATATTTTAAAGGATCTTTTATGTACTCCGCTTTGCCAATCATAAAATCCCATTCTTTTTCTGCTAACAATTCTGGTACACGGCTTTCCCAAAAACCATGTATGCCTTTTTGATTGGTAAATTGCCCATTGTGATTGCTATTGGCGTGCAGTGGTACATGCGAGTCGGCAATGTAGTGCCCAAGCTCTGCGCTGTTCTTCATTATTTTGCTATAATTTTTTTCTTTAAATGCGGCTGTAAGTCTGCCGAGCATTACTTGTATATGCCAAGGCACAATGCCTTGCGAGCGTAAAGTGTCTTCACTAAATTTATCTACTGCATCTTTCCATTTGTGTGGCAAGTTTTCGAAAGGATATTTACCATAATAATCTAAATCTATATAATGCCTAGGGCCTTCGTCTTTTACTGCATAGCGCCGTTTGTCGGGATCTATAGCGTGCTCGGTTATAAAATTAATATTGGGTTTGTAGAGTGCCATCATTTCGGGAGGCAATAAAAAACAGGCATAATAATTTATTTTTTGATGCGCATAAAACCCCCAACAAAAAGATGGTAAATACATCATCATTAAAATAAGTATCAACAAAGTTGATTTTAATATTTTTTTCATAAAATTATTTAATCATAGTGTTGCCATTAAAAACTACAAGGTATAAAAAATTTGCATATTTGCATATTTTCTCATTTGCAAATTCACTTTTATTCTTCTGTAACATCTGTCACCCCACCACTCACCGCAAATTTCATGGTTTGTGTACTGCTAATATTTGTAATGGTTTTAATTCTAGTTTTTGGTATAATGTAAACATTGCCAGCCACGGAATAAGATGTAGGAATATAAACGGCTACATAATCAATTAATCCAAAATCGCTCATATCATCTTTTGTAATAGCGCGTGTGTTGCTGCGGTTCTCGATACTACGGGGATGGTGTTATGTGTTTGTGGCGGTTTGAGAATAGGGCTCAATCTCCTAGATGTGGGTATTCTTCCTATCGATATAGGTGTTAACGACCTCTTGCGTACTCTACGGTGTATATATATTCACTAAATACGTATTGCGCTCTAAGCCGCGGATGTACAATAAAGTGGAACTGGCGGACAAACTATATTATTACACACGTGAAAATGTTACACAGTATTAGAGATTCTTGATTATACGTTATTGCTCTTCCAAACAACCGTTTGCAGCTCTGGGTGACAAACTCAGCCCAGACTCTCACGGGGGGCAATAAAAGGAAGGAAGCTTTGAGTTTAACTGTAAAAAGGAGGGCAATGTCTCTCTCACGATCTCTCGCACCAAGAGGACGGGATGAGTGTTTTGTGATGACTGTAGCGGAGGTACTCACCTTTAAGCAGTGATATACGTACTCCGGTAGTTGTAGTGAGTCTTAAC
>JAYSWO010000102.1:0-5586 GCA_043717975.1 Ferruginibacter sp.
GTTACATTTTTTATAGCATCTGCATTAAAAATAGAAAAGAACCCAAACAAATGCCCAGTATTATACACCGCTGCATCATCTAGCATTATTAAGTTTTGATCAGGCCCACCACCACGAACGTATATGCCTGAGCTACCCTCGCCAGCATTGCGCACACCAGGCAAAAGTTGTACAACTTTTAGCAAATCTACTTCGCCCATAAAAGCAGGCACGCCTTTTATTTGCTCAATAGGCAAAGTTATTTTTCCCATTTGTGCTGCACGCACATTGTTTTCTCGCTTAGTAGATGTTACCACTACTTCTTCGGAAAGTGCTGTACCATTTTGTAATAAAATATTTATGGAAGTATCGTTGGTAAGGTTTATGAAAATAATACTTGGCTTATAACCAATATGCGAAACCACAATTTGATAATTAGCTGGCACAAGTGTAACCGACCAAAAGCCATATTGATTACTCATTATACCATTCTTGCCCTTTATGCCAATGTTGGCTGCAATAACAGTTTCTCCACTTTCCGCATCTTTTATATAACCACTTATGGTATATTTTTTTTGGGCAAATACATGTAACGAAAAAAATAAAAACGCCATTGATACACTAAAAAATCTCATACACTTTCTCTTACTTTTAATGAACGTTTTTTAAAATGATTAAGTTTTTTTAATCGCCACTAATGGCACGGATCAAGAAAATAAAAAGCCGCCTAAATATTGTAACAGAGCTACAATGAATTGATCTATTTATTCGTATTTATTTTTTCAATTATGCTATAATTATTTCGCCATCACAGAATCAACCACATCACCACAATCCAGCATAGTGGCTTTATATTTTGGGTGTGTTTTTCCCAAATATGGGTTTACAATTGATCTACTATCACTTATCCAATTGGCAGCCATGTCATCACCAAAAGCCATCGGACATTTTTGTACAAATAATTTTTGTCCTTCATAATTTATAGCCGTAAAGAAAGAAGGGTACATCATTTCCGTAACCATGCTAAAATCGTGGCGCATTTCTGTAATATCCGTTTGGTTTAAAATAGACTCTGCATTCGATTTAATATCCATTACATTGCCTTTTACTGTTTCTATAATTGTAGCAGTATCCTTTTTTAATTCATCAATAGGAAAACGATTTAGTAAGGCCAAAAAGTTTTTGGTAGCCGTTTTTACCGCCGCAGAATCAGCTTCTACAAAAGCGTTTTTTATAATAAGGTATTCGCTAACGATACTATCCACACTTTTATTAAACAACTCTGAGTGCTTTTTCAATGCGATCGGCGCTGGAGGGGGTGCTTCCGGTCCTTTATCTGTTTTTCTAAACCCAAACCAATAGGTTGCAAAGGCGGCTACCAATACAATCAATAAAAGAAATACTTTTTTCATATCTAATAATTTGTTGCAAATGTACGACTTCGGGCTGTTTTGTGCAAGTGGGTAACCCAAAAGCAAAAATAAAATTGATAAGTGGCTATGAATATAAATTTAAAACTACGCTTAACTAAGAAAGTAAGGAATGCTATTGTTTATTATGTATAAAGTAGGTAGAGAGCTTGGCTGCTTATTTTATCTTCGGAGTAAACTTTTTTTATAATAGGTTGAAGAAATCTATCCATTGTTTACTGTAGCTCAAAAGTAATAGAAAAACATAGGGAGATCCAAAAAATTTATTACTAACCCATCAACAAAACAACGCTTAATTTCAGTATGTAGAAATTAAGCGTTATAATCATTTATCCTTTTTTATTATTGGTTATTTTCGTTTTTGGCAAGTTTAGTTTTGGCATTTGGGTGTTTGTATTACTAGTAAACAAAGTAGGATTTGCTTTAGAAGGATTGCCTTGATAAGCCCAAACCATATTCTTTATGTACTTATTAAAAGTGCTATTTAATTCTGTTAGTGATACTTTCTTCATATCATCGCTAATGGTTAATGCCCTTTTCCAATTGTTATGCAATACTTCATTAGATACAATAAAATTTGCTTGTGCGTTATTTGTTTCTTGTCTGTAAAAGAAACCAGTTAAATATTGTGTTTTCATATTCCGCAATTCATCGTCTGTAAAGCCTTCTTTTTTGGTTTTGTCAATAAGTGCTTTTACAACACCAATGTATTTATTGGGATCTGTGGTAGAGACACTAATATTAGCAGAAGGTGAACTACCTCCCTCGAACCAGCTGCCAGGAGCATAAGATAAACCATTCTTTGTTCTCACTTCTAAAAAATGGCGTTGCGAAAAAATACGCATAGCCAAATTAAAAGCATTAAAGTCGGGTGTACCAGGTGCTGGTGCACTTGTAATGCCTTGTATATAGTTTGTAGCTAGGTCTTTTTTTTCTGCTTTAAAACTATTGTTTGATGGTGCTATGGTTTCCTTCTTTAGTGTAAATGGTTTTCCTTCTGGCACAGTAGCAAGCATACTCGAAATTTTTTGTTCCAATTCCCCTTTATCTATTTCTCCCACTACCACAATCAGCATTCTGGCTTTAGTGCATACGGTATTATAATAGGCTTTTGTTTCAGCAGCAGTAAGTTTAGTTAAGGTAGCTACAGTACCTCCCGGTCGTTTGGCATTGTCTTTTCCAGCAAAGGCTATTTGGGTGGCCATATTGCTTATGGCATAATCTGGTTGAGATTCTTGTGAACGTAATCCATTAATGGCATCTTGCTTTATTCTATCAAACTCTTTCTCATCAAATATTGGCATCGTAATAGCGTCAGCATACAAAGGCCATACAGTAGTAAAATCTGTTTTTATGCAATTCATACTAATGGTGCTATAGTCTTTAGATGCACTAGCATATACTTGTGCACTTACTTTATCTAATTTATTTTTAAAACTATTTTTAGTGTCATTTTTTGTACCACACTCTGTTAATGCAGTCATAGCAAGGCTTTCTATACCTTGCTTACTAGCTTCATAGTTTTGCACACCTCCTTTTATAATGGTTTGTATTTCGAGTATTTGATTGCCGCTTGGTTGTACTATTACTTTTACACCGCTCACCATCATTTCATATGCATTGGCTTTTTGTGCAGAGGCAATATGGTAGTTTACAATAAGTATCCATACTGGTAGCCAATATTTTGTTGTTAAAAATAACTTTTTCATGTGTTTAGCAATTATAAATTAACATATTATGGTTTAAAAAACTCATTCACTTTGGTAGCTTTACTCATTTCAGCATTTAAAATAGTACCCGCCACAAAGTTTTTGTTTACGATATATTTTTCCAAATAATTTTTTATATCATCTCTTGTTACCTTGGTATAGTTATTAATATAATCGGTGAAATATTCATAAGATGTGCTACACCAATAATAGGTAAGTTGGCTTGCAAGCGATGAAGGTTTTTCCGTTTGTCTAATAAAGCTTCTTTGCAAATTTAGTTTTGCAGTGGCCAATTGGTCATCGGTGTAGTAATCATTATCGGTCCACATTTTTATTTGGTTCATTACCTCTTCATAACATTCTTTTAGCTTTAGTGGATTGGGTAATACATAAATGTTTATTGGTCCTACGTATTTTAGTGTTTGGTAACTTACGCCTGCATAAGTGGCCAAACCCTTGTCTACCAAAGCTTGTTGCCATTTAGAAGCATTTAATCCTAGGATCGTATTAAATACATCGCCAGCAATAGTAGCGGCAGAATCATTCCTAGTATCTGGACCATGCCAAAAGAAAAGCATGTAAGGTGTTTGTGCGATGCTAGATTCTTTTACAAAATACTGTTTAGATTGTAACGGGGCAAACTCTGGTATTGGATATTTTTGATGGGGATCAAATCCACTATTTGCCCCACTACCAAAGATATTTTCTGCTTTTGCAAATGCATCTTCTGGTATTACATCTCCACATATTACCAATAAAGAATTATTTGGATGATAATATTTACCTTTTATAATCATCATTTTTTCTGGGGTAGCAGTATTAATAACATCATGGTCACCAATTGGGTTTTTTCTGGTTACCAAATCTCCCCATAATTTTTTCTGACACTCATACCAAATTTGAAATCCTGGATCACTTTCTCCCCGTTGAAATTCTCCATCTACCACTGGTCTTTCTTTCTCCATATCTTCTTTGCGATAAATAGGAAACCGAATGGCTGCATTCATAAAGTGTAATCCCGCAGCAAGACTATCCTTATCGAAGGTAAAATAATAATTGACCCGCTCTTCTCCAGTTGTGCCATTCCATATGGCACCAAGCTCTTGCGTTCGTTTTAAAAATTTTTCTTGGTCTGGATAATCTTTGTTGGCTTTAAAAAACATGTGTTCAAATAAATGACTCAAACCACTGTATTCTGGGCCTTCGGTGTATGCTCCATTGCGTACAGCTATTTCAATAGTTGCAAGAGGTACTTTGTGGTTTTCTATTACAACCACTTCAAGCCCATTGCTAAGTTTCTTCCAAAAATAATTTTCAGGTAATCTAGGTTGTGAAGAAACTATTATTGTTACAAATAATAAGAGTAAGGGGAATATTACTTTCTTCATGTGTATACATTTTATATATAGTAAACTTATAAAATATATATTGTATTCCAAAAATAAATCTGTTAATTTTATTAAAGTGCCGCATTTGGTATATTGTATTTAAACAAAAAGGACTACCCATTATATGGATAGTCCTTTTTTACTTATTAATAATTTTATTATTTTACAACATCAAAATATTTTAATTTTATAACTGTTCCATTGGATACATTTCTTTGAATTAAACCTGCACCACTTGCGTAAAAATTATCAAATTGGGAAGTAATAGGGACATTTGGAGGCCAAGGAAAATTAGGAGGTACAATTGTACTTATCACTTGTTTTACTGCAATACAAAGTGGATAATCTCTATCTAAAACCCTCTTTGTATAATTTTTATTGATAATAGTGTGATCAAAAGTTACATTTAAATTTACACCTGTTGTAGGAGAAGTTGGATATGTTACAACCATACCTTCGTTCCATGTATCATTTATAGACAAATTCTCTTTAAGCGTAGTTTCTAATACAACTGGAACAATAATGGCCCCCAACCCTAAATAATCCAAATTATAGGTAATTTCTGTAAGATTTCCATTACTATAGTTTACAAAGTAAGTAGGTTGTAGTTCTTGTTTGTTGGATACCAATTTATAATATCGTAAAGAATTTATAATGGTATCTTTTTCTACCGTTAATTTAAAACTGTCTGTTTTTGAAGGATTAACAGTTGTTATTTCGTATGCAAAAGTAGATCCAACAGTGTAGGGTGCATAATCACTTGTACCTTGTGGCCAAGAAAAATCTGGTAGTCGAATAGGATCGTCTTCTTTATTGCAAGAAGAGAATAAAATAACTGATAACGTTAAAAATAAAAATATTTTTTTCATGATTGTGGCTTTAATAAGCTAAGTAATACATTATAAACGATTTTTCATCTTAAGTATTGTAGCAACTGTGTATTTTTTATTTTTTTTTATACCAAGGCAAATAACTTTTTTTCTAAATTGACTTGTTGAGATGATATATTTAGGGAGATTTATCACTAGATATATACATAAGCAATTGATAATATTATATTTATAAAGTACTCAATGTTCA
>JAYSWO010000103.1:0-14321 GCA_043717975.1 Ferruginibacter sp.
GAACGTTCAAACTTTGTAGATCAAATAAATATTTTTTGCCGCAGCGGACATGGTGGTGCTGGTAGTAGGCATTTTTTGCGTAATAAATTGACGGCAGAAGGTGGTCCCGATGGTGGTGATGGTGGGCGTGGTGCGCATATTATTTTAAAAGGCAACACACAATTGTGGACGTTGCTGCACCTTCGTTATTTTAAAAATGTATTGGCAGTAGATGGTGGCAATGGCGAAGGGGGACAAAGGAGTGGAAAAACTGGTAAAGATATTATTATAGAAGTGCCGCTTGGTACCATTGCTAGGGATGCGGAAACGGGCGAAAAAGTTGCAGAAATTTTGCACGATGGCGAAGAGGTTATTTTAGCAAAAGGCGGTCGTGGTGGTTTGGGAAATTATAATTTTAAAACAAGTACCAACCAGGCGCCAGAGTATGCTCAACCGGGTGAGCCTGGTGTGGAAGGTATAAAAACATTGGAGCTAAAAGTATTGGCAGATGTGGGTTTGGTGGGTTTTCCAAATGCTGGTAAGTCAACGTTACTTTCTGTAATAACAGCCGCAAAACCAAAAATTGCCAACTATGCTTTTACTACATTGGTACCACAACTTGGCATGGTAGAGTATAGGGATGGCAAAAGTTTTTGCATGGCAGATTTGCCAGGTATTATAGAGGGCGCTTCGGAAGGAAAAGGGCTTGGGCATCGCTTTCTTCGTCATATAGAACGTAATTCTATTTTACTTTTTCTTATACCTGCAGATAGTAACGACCATAAAAAAGAATTTGAAATTTTGCGCAATGAGCTAGAGGCTTACAACCCAGAAATGTTGCAAAAAGATTTTGTAATAGCCATAAGCAAATCAGATATGTTGGATGATGAATTGAAAGAAGCCATACAAAAAGAATTACCTACCAATATTCCTTCTATATTTATCTCATCGCTTACGAATTATAATTTGGTGGAGCTGAAGGATATGTTGTGGAGGTCGTTGAATACATAATTCGATACTAGTCTATTTAAAAATATTCCAAAGTTTTAGTGTAATGGAAGACAAGCTAATTAATTTTTTAATTTACAATACACCTAATAATAATGTAAGGGTAGATGTTTATTTACAAGATGAAACTATATGGCTTACGCAAAAAGCTCTGGGTGAATTATTCGGTGTAGTTAAATCAACCATTAGTGAGCACTTATCTAATATATTTGAAACTAATGAGTTAAATGAAAATTCAGTTGTTCGGAATTTCCGAACAACTGCTGCGGATGGTAAAAAATATGATACGAATTATTATAATCTCGATGCTATTATTTCTGTTGGGTACAGAGTAAATTCTAGTAAAGCTACTCAGTTTCGAATATGGGCAACCAATACGCTAAAGGAATATATCATAAAAGGTTTTGTAATGGATGATGTCCGTTTAAAACAAGGGCAAACCATTTTTGGTAAAGATTATTTTAAAGAATTATTACAAAGGGTTCGCAGCATACGAGCGAGTGAGCGTAGAATATACCAACAGGTTACAGATATTTTTGCAGAGTGCAGTATTGATTATAACAAAGATGCGCCAATTACAAAAGAGTTTTATGCTATGGTGCAAAATAAATTTCACTTTGCCATTACAGGAAAAACAGCTGCCGAAATAATTTATAAAGCCGCTGATAGTAGTAAAGATTTCATGGGACTAAGCACTTGGAAAAATGCACCAGATGGTAGAATAATAAAGCAAGATGTAATTGTTGCTAAAAATTATTTACAAGAAGACGAAATAAAAAAATTAGAAAGAACAGTATCAGGCTATTTTGATTACATAGAAGGATTGATAGAGCGGGAAACGAGTTTTACGATGGAAGAATTAGCCCTAAGCGTAAATGAATTTTTAAATTTTAATAGGTACAAAGTATTAGAAGGAAAAGGTAAGGTATCAAAATTACAGGCAGATAAAAAGGCGGTGAAAGAATATGATACATTTAATAAAACGCAAAAAATAATATCTGATTTTGATAAAGAAATTAAAAAAATGAAATAGAAAAATGAAATCCCTTTCAAAAAACCTCAAGCCTACATTACTTACACTTCTGTTTCTGATATCGAAAATTTTTTTATTTGCTCAAACAGACAGCACTAAAAAAATTACCTATAGTGCATACGGAGAGTTTTACTACAGCTATGATTTTGCAAAACCACAAAATCATGAAAAACCTACATTTTTATACAATCATAAAAAACACAATGAACTAAATGCAAATTTGCTTTTAGTAAAAGCAAACTATTTAGATAAAACCATGAGAGCAAACCTTACTGTAATGGCAGGCAATTATGCACAGTATAACCTTAGCGCAGAGCCTAATTGGGCTCAAAATATTTATGAGGCCAATATTGGTGTAAAAATTTCGAAGCACAAAAACATATGGTTAGATGCTGGCATAATGCCATCTCACATTGGAAGCGAAAGTGCAATAAGTGCCGACTGTTGGACTTTAACGAGAGGTCTTGCTGCAGAAAATTCTCCTTATTATGAAGCTGGTGTAAAACTTTCTTATGGAAGCAACAACGAAAAATTAAATATTGCTTTTCTGATATTAAATGGTTGGCAAAAAATACAACGCCCAAGCTTTATTCAAATGCCATCAGTTGGCATACAGGCAAATTATAAAGTAAATAAAAATATATTTATAAATTATAGTAATTTTATTGGTACAGATAAACCAGATAGTTTAAAAGCATTAAGAACCTATCATAATGTGTATGCACAAATAAATTTGTCTGAAAAAACTGACGTGTTAGCCTCTATAGATATTGGTACAGATAAATATAATATCAGCGATTATGGTGTTTGGTATAGCCCTTCATTTACCATCAAGCATAATGTAAACAACAAAACCACCCTCGCATTTAGGGGAGAATATTTTAGCGATACAAAACAAATTATTATTGCAACCAATACTATGAATGGTTTTAAAACATTGGGGGTATCTGCAAATATTGATAGAAAAATAAATAGTAGCGTACAATGGAGGGTAGAGGGAAAATTATACCAATCAAAAGATAAAATTTTTGATAACAACCAACATAATAATTTTTCTCTTACAACAAATCTTAGCTTTAGACTTTAACGCTTCTACGTTTTTTGAAGTAAAAAATTATTTGTGAATAAAAATTTGTACTACCTTTTCAAAAAATTTACATGCCACAATCTAAAATTGCAGGAATAGGAAAATACGTCCCAGAAAATATTGTTACCAATAACGACCTTACTGCTTATATAGAAACCAGCGACGAATGGATACAAGAACGTACTGGCATACAAGAGCGCAGGTTTGCGCATCGTACAGAGGAGACTACCGCTACCATGGGTATAAAAGCCGCTGAGATTGCTATACAGCGGGCGGGCATTACTCCTCAGGATATTGACTTTATTATTTTTGCTACGCTTAGTCCCGATTATTATTTCCCAGGTTGTGGTGTTTTGCTACAGCGTGAAATGAAAATGAAAGAAATTGGTGCGTTGGATATTCGCAACCAATGTAGTGGTTTTGTATATGCTATTTCAGTAGCGGACCAATTTATAAAAACTGGTATGTACAAAAATATTTTGGTGGTGGGTAGCGAAAAACATTCTTTTGGTTTAGACTTTAGTACAAGAGGTAGAAATATTTCGGTAATATTTGGCGATGGCGCCGGTGCGGTAGTGTTGCAGCCCACAGAAGAACAAGGAATACTAAGCACACATTTGCACAGCGATGGTGAGAGTGCAGAAATATTGGCCATGTTTAACCCCGGTACACATGCCAACCATTGGGTAAAAGAACCTGTGGCTCATTTTGATGAAGCCGCAAGAGGAGAAATGTTTATGAGTCATGCTATGATAGACAATGCACAAAATTATCCAAACATGGATGGGCAAGCGGTTTTTAAAAAAGCCGTTGTAAAATTTCCTGAAGTGATAATGGAAGCCTTGCAAAAAAATAATTTGCAAACAAGCGATATCAATATGCTTATACCGCACCAAGCCAATTTACGAATTGCACAATTTGTACAACAAAAATTACAATTGAGAGACGATCAAGTTTTTAATAATATAGATAAATATGGCAACACAACTGCGGCATCTATTCCCATTGCATTGTGCGAAGCATGGGAAGCTGGTAAAATAAAAGAAGATGATTTGGTTTGCTTAGCAGCATTTGGTAGTGGATTTACTTGGGGTAGTGCGTTGTTGAGGTGGTGACCTCAACCCCTTCCCATCTCCACAAGTGGAGAAGGGTGATTAAAGTCTTTAGTAATATAAAGCACGTTAAAGAATTGGGGGGCTGGCTCCTCTCCTTCGGAGAGGCGGGGGTGAGGTTTTTAAGCAAACTAAAACACAGCAATGTGTAACTTCATTGGCGAGTTTATCCTGAGTTCATCGAAGGACTCCGTTCAACAATATATCTTTGCTGATCTTTTATGATGCAATCACAAAAACATTTTATACATTTTGAAAAATAGACATTTTATTGTTTTTATAAATCCGATTTCGGGCACAAAAAATAAAGAGCAAACAGTTTCCATTGTTGAAAAAAAACTTACTGATGCAGGTTTCAAATACCAAGTTTTACCTACAGAACTATCAGGAGATTATTCATTCTTACAAGAAAAAATTGCACAAGAAAAAATTACCGATATCATTGTTTGTGGTGGCGACGGTACCGTAAACCAAGTAACCGCTTATCTTACAAATGAAGATGTGCAAATAGGTATCATACCCATGGGGTCTGGCAATGGCTTGGCTTTTACAGCGGGCATACCAAAAGCACCACAAAAAGCCATGGATGTTATTTTGCATGGTACTGCAAGTTATATAGATGCGTTTTGGGTAAATGAACAATTTGCTTGCCATAATTTTGGAGTAGGCTTTGATGCAAGAATAGCACATGAATTTGCAGCAGGAAGAAAAAGGGGGCCGTTTAATTATTTAAAACTTACTGCTAAAAATTTCTTTAGGGCAAAGCCGCATGCTTTTACCATCCGTGTAGATGAAACCTTATTAGAAGTAAATGCTTTTTTTGTAGCCGTGTTAAATAGCAATCAATTTGGCAATAGCCTTACCATTGCGCCAAAAGCTACTTTAAACGATGGGTTGTTAGATGTAGTAATCGTAAAAAAAGAAAGCAAGTTGAGTCTTTTTTTAAAATTGATTCTACAATTAAAAACAGGCAAAGTAGTTTCTGTGTCAGAAGACAGACGAACGTTTCATTATTTTCAAACAAAAAGCATCCATATATTTAATCCAGAAATGGAGCTCATACACATTGATGGAGAACCCGTAAAAGCAATGCAAGAAATTAACATTAAGGTTATTGAAAAGGCATTCAAACTAATACAACCTTACATTACTGTTTCAAATACGTAGCTATTTTTTTTACTTCTGTTTGATTCAGGGCATTGTTAAAAGAGGCCACTACATCTCTCTTTTCTCTTACCGATAAATGAAAATTTAATGCAGCACCCTTATCTTCTTTTTGAGGGATATACATTAGCGATGCTTTAAATATTTTCAAAGCCGTATCATTGGCCAAATATGCAAACTGATCTGTTTGGTAATAATTTTGAATTTTAAACCAATTGTGTTGCAGCATGGTGGCGGGTGTTACAATCATGTCTGTAATCGATTTTGTTTCAAAAGGTTGTTGCCAATTATCGTTTGACCTATCTCTTATTTGAATAAACAAAACACCCCCTGTATTTTCTTTTATCCATTCTTTAAAGTTATCAATAAAACGCATACTGGTTTCTTGCCCATAATTATCACGCAAGCCTGCATCCATTACATCTATTACAGGGTTGCTTGGTAACCACACATTGGGTAATACATACGGGAAAGTTGCATTCATACGAAGTGCCGTAAGCATGCGCATATCCATGGGATTTTGCTTGGCAAATAAGGCTGCAAAATCAACCGCATCGGGGCTTATGGTAGAATCATTTTTTGTAGAAAATGGTTTCATCATAAACGAAATGGGCTGGGTGCTTATCATCATTTTTCTTGCGTCGGCTTTTATTACCGCATCAAAAATCATGAATGGAATATTGGCTGCCGATTCATCTGCTCTTAAGTCTTTCATTTGTTTGTTGAGCAATCCATTTGTATTATCACTCAGCTTTTTTTCAAATGCATAACCCCTATCTTTTACATAGCTATGCTCTCCTACGGTAAATCGTTGAGCTGGTGCAAATATATCTCTTGCCATTAAGGATGTAAACACAGGGTTTAATAAATCTTTGGAAATATTATTGGTATATTTTTTATCGTAAATATTCATACGGGCTTTACTATCTCTATTTTTATACAGTTCTCTATAGTAAGCAGCAGCAAGCATACCGCCGCTTGCTCCACTTATCATAAAGGTGTTATTCATTAAGTTGCCTTGGCATATACTATCTATTTTTTGCAATGCATTCATGGTAAAAGCAGCGCTACGAAGCCCACCACCACTTACATTTATAAAAACGATTACAGGTTTTGCTTCCTGTTGTTTTGCTTTCCAATTGTTTAATATGCCTATCATATTTTCTCTGTCAGCTGTAATTTTTTCTTGCGTACACAATGCATTTAAGGCAATTTTATTGTAATCGGGTCTTTCGTTTTTATTTTTATAATTTAATCCATATGCTTTATTTCGAGGGTCTATAATTTCTTTTTCATATAAAATATTTAATAAAAAAAGTAAGATAATAACGGCAGGTAAACTCCAGCTTTGCAAAAAATATGTAAGCGCCCCTATTACAGCTATTAGCAAAGCAAATACAATAAGGATACTAGATGCTGCCGGTATTTCAAATACTTTATAGTCTTGAAAAAAGCCTGTGGCTACAATTAGTATAAAGGCTATTACTATACTTATAATAGCTGCCCAATGATGTCTTTTAAAAACGGTATCTAAAAAATCTTGTCTGTAATGATTTACATTTCTTACTTTTTTTAATCGAAAACCCTTTGTTAAATACCAAATTACTTTTAAGCCAAATTCATCTTGCCTATTGTCTTGTTTGGTAAAGGTTTTATTGAAAATTTGTGGGTTGCCAATAAGCGGAGCCATGGTGCGCTCTATGGTTTTGCTGGCACCAAAGAAATATGCAAAAGAAAAAGATACCAATATAAATACACCACTTGCTATTCCAAATATTTCTGATACAATGGTAGTAGCACTCATTAATTCTTTATAGTGATCAAACTGATACATTTTTATCAAATAATACGTGATAAACATGAGCGGCAAAATGCCATTGTTTATGCAATATTTTAAAAAAGGATTAGAAGTAGCGGCTAAAAATTTTAAGCGTTTACTATGAAGAATAAACGTAGTAATGTTCCAGCACATAATAAACACACCTAATGATAAACCTGTAATAAACGCTGCCAGCATATTTGTAGAGCCTAGGTACTCAGGCGAAAAAAAAAGTGCATCAGCTCCAAAAGACTTCATTACACTACCTTGGGTAACACCAAACAATAGGTACCAAAAAATAAGCAGCACTTGGTACTTTCTAAAATGAAGAATAAATAATTGTATGGGTAAGGAATAAAACAAATTTTTCAAAAATACCTTCATGTTCTATTCTTTTTATTTTGATAAAATTAAGTATTGTAATTTTATTCAAGGTAAACATTTTTGTATTGTCGAATATAAAAATAGGGATGCCAATTTTTAACAAGCATTTTATGCTTATAGTTTATGATAACACTTACAGCCTTCTACATGGTACTCTTTATAGTACTTGCGGTTTCAATAAATCTGTCGTATTTTTTGTATACAAAATAGCAAACATAATTTGTGTAATGGTAAGCGCAGCCAATAATAAATGTAGTGGTTGCGCTATAGCTGGCATATCGAGGTAATACAATACAATACCTGTAGTAAGGCTACAGAGTACCAATACAACTACCCTTAAAAGGTATTTTTTTAAAGCGGCTACTTTTCTGCAATACCAATTAGTATAAATAACCGATGCCAATACAATCCAAGAAAATGTACGGTGTATTAAAAAAGCAATCGGCATTCCTGCAAGCCAAGCTTCTCTTTGTTCAAAATGTAATTCTTTACTCACATCATCTACATACATGCGTACAAGAGTACCCAATATGCTTTGAGCTAACATTACAAGAAGCAGTAAAACCAGTGCCCTTCGGATTTTTGTACCCGCCGTTTTTTTAAACAACCTACCTGTTACAGCCATTAATAATGCCAACTCTATTTGTATAAGCGCTAGTGCAAATAATAAATGAACAGAAATACTTAAATGAGCAAGGTTTAATTTTACAACAATAGCGCCGAAGAGCCCGGTGAGAATAACAATAACTAAAAAAGCAACAGCTAATTTAAATGCGCTAGGATTTTCGTTTTTTCTTCTTATAATTAACAACAATTGTATAATTCCAAACAAGCCTAACAATACACCTAATAATCTATTTATATATTCAATCCATGTATGGTAAACATTAAAACTGTGGTCTATATCTTGTACTTTCAAAAACTTTTCAAAATCGGGCGGTAGTTGAGATGCATCTGTGGGTGGAATCCAAAGGCCAAAACATTTTGGCCAATCAGGACAGCCCATACCGCTTTGTGTGGTGCGAACCACCCCCCCTGCTATAATTACTAAAAATGTAAGAATAAATGTAGCTAGTACCCACTTTTTTATTAGACGCATATTAAAAAAAATAATGTTGCAAATTTACGTAAGGATATTGTTATTATAGCTTTGATTGCAAGATATTTGTACAACAATGTTACAAGCTTATTTAGATAAATACAAAATAGAAGCAGGTGTAGATGAAGCCGGAAGAGGTTGCTATGCTGGCCCTGTATTTGCAGCAGCCGTTATTTTGCCAAAAGATTTTCATCATCCTTTATTAAACGATAGTAAATTATTATCTGAAAAAAATAGAGATTTGCTTCGCCCCATTATCGAAAAAGAAAGTATTTCTTTTTCGATCGGTTCTGTTTCTAATAATGAAATAGATAATATAAATATTTTACAAGCTTCTTTTAAAGCTATGCATATTGCTATTGAAAACTTAAAAAAAACACCCAATTATTTATTGATAGATGGTAATCGTTTTAAAGAGTATAAAAATATTAAACATACTTGTATTGTAAAAGGCGATAGCAAATATGCATCTATAGCGGCTGCAAGTGTATTGGCAAAAACCTATAGAGATGATTATATGAACACACTCCACACAGCTTTTAATTATTATGGTTGGGATCGTAATAAAGGTTATGGCACAGCATTACACAGAGCGGCCATTGAAAAGTATGGATTATGTAAACATCATAGAATGAGCTTTAATATTCTTCCTCAATAAACATGTTTTGTTTTATTTAACATTCTAGCCTTTTAAACTTATTGTTTCATACACAGTCTGTATTGTATAAATTATTTAATTAACTATAAATTTTCAAAACCATGAATGTAAAAATTATTTTAGCTATCGCCGTTTTTAGCACTGCTTCTTATGCTAGTTCTGCACAAACTACTACCACGGCTAAGCCTGTGAGTACTATTAAAAATGATAAACAAAGAATACGCCAAGGCGTGAAAAGCGGGGAACTTACAAAAGCTGAAGCGGCAAGATTGAAAGCGCAAACAGCAAAAGTAAACCAAGAACGCAAAGATTATAAAGCCGACGGCGTAGTTACAACTGAAGAACGGAAAGACCTTAGACAAGATAAAAAAAGATTGAGTAGAAGGATATACAAACAAAAACATGATGGGCAGGTAAGACATTAAATCCAGTTTTTTTGTAGCTATTAAAAAGGGTGATCTTCATTTGAAAATCACCCTTTTTGTTTCTATTATTTGATAAGCGGTATGTTGACTTTTTTGTACAAAAGGCTTTTATCTTTATTTTTACATATTAAACTACTTTAATATGCACCTTAAACAGATAGATGTAGTAGATTCCATTTCGCCAGAAGAGTTTAAAACAAAATATTATAATACTAGCAAGCCACTTATTATAAAAAATATAGCCAAAAAATGGCCCGCTTACACAAAGTGGAATTGGGATTATTTTATTGATACCGTTGGTGAAAGTAAAGTAGGGGTTTATAATAATGTAAAAAGCGATTCATATACGCCCATAAATACTGCTGATTATTACATGAAGTTTGGTGACTATTTGCGTAAAGTAAAAGCGGGACCCTTGGATTTAAGAATTTTCTTGTTCAATATTTTTCAACATGCACCTAATATTGTACATGACTTTACTTGGCCAGAGGATTTGATGAAGGGTTTTGTAAAAAAATATCCCATGCTTTTTGTAGGTGGGCAAGGGTCTATTACCCATATGCATTTTGATATAGACATGAGCCATATTTTGCATACACAGTTTGTTGGTAAAAAAAGGGTTTTGCTTTTTCCACATGAAGAAAAACATAAATTGTATAATAAGCCATGGGAGGTATTGAGTATTGCAAACTTTGCCAATTACAACAGCTCTTTTGATTATGAAAATTTTCCTGCGGTAAAAAAAGCAAATGGATACGAAGTAATATTAGACCATGGCGATACTTTGTTTATGCCTGCTGGTTATTGGCACCATATGGAATACATTGAAGCTGGCTTTGCTATGAGCCTTCGTGCACTGCAAGGTAGTATAGGTGGCAAACTTAATGGAATATGGAAATTATTTGGCATGCGCAATATTGATACACTGATGAAAAAAACTTTTCCAAAATGGTGGTATAAAAGGAAGAAGAAAAAAGTATATAAGTTGGCGGCGATTGAGCTAAAAAAATAATCCTATCAACATTTAATAGGATTATTTTGTAATCTTTTTACATAGAATAATAAGCCTTATTCAAAACTCATTTTCTGTGTTATTTCTGTAGTTAAACGTATAAAATAATAATTTATTTACTCTCCTTCAATACCATATCTATTGTAATAGCGCAAGAAACAATAGCCATCTTCTTTTTATCTTCTGCATATTCTGGTACAATATCTACCACATACTTATCGGCAGTAGTAAATGCTTCTTTCATAATACCATTCCATTTTTTTGAAATGGTTCCTATTTGGGCAGCATTGTTGTCTATTATTTTAAAATTCCAACCTTTCCAATCACCTGTAATGCTTGCTATTTCAGTATCTGTATCATCAAATATTTTAAAGGTTGGTTTGAGTATAGCAAATTTTTGATTTATTTTTCCCAACAGATCTCCTTTGCTATCGGTTAGGATAATTTTAGACATCCAAAATGTCCATCCTCTTTGTATGGTTACGAGTACATCGCCATTAAGATCCGTTATTTCTAAATGAAAAGGTAGCATGGCTTTTTTTAACAACAAACGTAAAAATTTTTGCCCTGTAGTAAGCTTTTGTTGTATCAAACCAATTTCGCCAAATTCATCATATACTTTATAAGCATTTGCAAATTTGAAGAAACCAATTTTTTCATCAATAAAAAAAGTGTTCTTCTCAAAAAAATCTGGGAATATCATTGACATAGGGGAAACAGTTTAAGGTTCAAAGTTGAAGGTTTAATGTTTTTACACTCGAGTATCCATCTAGGAATAGAGAGGTTTTTATGCTTGACCGTCTATTGTAACTTTTATCATTTTATCGCCGCCTTCTATGCTGTCTAAAAATTCTAGCCCCTCGGTAATTTTTCCAAAGCAAGTATGGTTGCCATCTAAATGCTGTGTACCTTGTCTATTATGGCAAATGAAAAATTGTGAACCGCCTGTGTTTCTGCCTCTATGTGCCATGCTCATTACGCCTCTGTCGTGGTATTGGTTTGGTGCGGCTACTTCACAATTAATTGTATAGCCAGGTCCGCCTGCGCCTGTACCATCTGGGCAACCAGCTTGTACCATAAAGTTTGGTATAACTCTATGAAAACTTAAGCCATCATAAAATCCTTTTTCTACCAATGTTTTAAAATTGTTTGCGGCTATTGGCGTGGCTTCGTCGTATAGTTCAAAACTAAACGTGCCTTTGTTTGTTTCTATTTTTCCTGTTGTGCTCATGATTGTGTTTTTTAATTTGTGCGGCGAAAATAAGTTGTTTTATCAAATTATACTGAATATAAAATCTATTTAGCTCAAAGTTTATGTTGTCGGTATAATACCATCTAATATTTACACATAGCTCAACGGGCTACCAGTAAACAAAGATGGTATTAATTAGCAGTTATTTTCCAAATCATATCTGCTCCATCATCCGTTACGAGTAAAGAACCATCATTCATTACCGCCACTGCTACTGGCCTGCCTCTTACTTCATTTTTATTGGGCGATACTATAAAGCCTGTAAGAAAGTCTTCTGGCAACCCCGAAGGTTTTCCATTGGCAAATGGAACGAATACGACTTTATAACCTGAAAACTGTGAACGATTCCATGAACCATGTTGCCCTACAAAAACACCGCCTCTGTATTTTTTAGGAAAATTATTTTTATTGTAAAAAGCTAAACCCAACGAAGCTGTGTGTGCACCCATGGAAACATCCGGTACTATTGTTTTACTCACAAGCTCTGGGTGTGGGTCGTCTTTCATGCGAGGGTCGGGTTTGCTACCAAAATAGGCATACGGCCAACCATAAAAACCGCCTTCTTTTACACTCGTAATATAATCTGGTACAAGCTCATCGCCCAAATCATCTCTTTCGTTTACGGCTGTCCATAGGGTTTTTGTTGTTGGTTCAAAGTCCATACCCACAGGGTTTCTAAGCCCTGCGGCATAAATTCTCTCACCGCTACCATCCGTATTTATTTCTAAAATATTTGCACGGCGTATTTCGTTTTCCATTCCATTTTCGCCATTGTTGCTACCCGAGCCTACGGTTACATAAATTTTTGTGCCCGCTTCGTTTGCAATAATATTTCTTGTCCAATGATTATTGTAGCCTCCGGCAGGCAGCCCTGTAATTCTTTTTCCCTCTAATGCCAATGCAGTATCTCCCATATTATACGGATACATTTCTACCCCATCAGTATTGGCGACATAAAAATGATTGTTGAGTATGAGCATACCCAAAGGCTGATTTAAATTGGCAGCAAAAGTAAACTTGCTTTCGTAGCTACCGTTTTTATCCGCATCTCTAAAAAGCGAAATCCTATTGGCGCTATTTCCATTTTTCTTTTCGCCCTTTTTTCTTATAACTTTTTCGCCAGCTTCCTTTATGTTTTTATTTACCGATGATGCGGATTCTGAAACAAAAACATCTCCATTTTTAGCAATATATATCCACCGAGGGTTATCCAAACCTTTTGCAAACAAGCTTACCGTAAAACCTGCTGGCACAATGGGTTTTTGGTTTTCTTCCCAACCAATTACGTTGCTTATTTTTCTGTTAGACCCTCCGGTGTAAGGTGCAGGCAAATTGGCTGTCTGAAACTCATTTGTTTGTACAATGGCTGGCGTGCCTGTTTTTTTTTGTGATGAGCAAGCTGTGGTGATGAGTAAAGACAATATTGCTACGAAATGTGAAAATGATTTGTGCATGGTGGATGATTGTGGAGTGCAAGGTAAATTATTTTAACTGTCCGAAATTATCGGACACTTGGTTACAATTTGTAACCAACTCTATTTAATTCAGTTGTCCGTTAAAATCGGACAACTAAGCTAATTTGATACATTTCAGTAGTACGATTTTATCCTACTACTGAAATGTAATTTTTATTTTGAGACAATTAAGCACATTGAATTTCGACTGTACGAAATTATCGTACGGTTGATATGTTTTAAAAATTTCAGTTGACTACAAATTGAAGTCAACTCATTCATTTTGCAACCGTGACAAATATTCACGGGTTGCCATTTTTTGAAGTGTTCACTGCTTTGCCTAATTGAAAAACAAAAAGCTGAAAAGCTCCCGACAAAAATGTACGGGACACGTGCGCTGCTTAGGCGGAAATCCTTTTGTGAGACACGAATAAAAGACCTGCCTCTGCCGGCAGGCAGGTTGGATACGGGCAGCGGGCAAAAGCTGAACAATGGTTTTCAGCCCACAGCCCCAAATGGATGTTAAATTTACTGCATTCTTGTATTGCCCTGTGCTTTCGCACAGGGTAAAGAATGTATAATGAAAGGGCTTTAGCCCAATACTGATTATTGCCATCGGAACTAAAGTCCCTTTTATAGATCTATATCAATCCTCGGCCTAAAGGCCGAGGCAATTCATAAAGGCCGAGGCAATTCATAAAGGCCAAAGCAATTCATAAAACCCGCAACTCTTTTCTTAATCCCACCATTAAAATTTATCTTTGCAAAATGCCGAATTATTTAGATGAATTGAACGAGCCGCAAAGAGAAGCGGTGCTGCACAAAGACGGGCCGA
>JAYSWO010000104.1:0-5540 GCA_043717975.1 Ferruginibacter sp.
CCAATTGAAGAAATAAAATCAGGGTTTTTATTTACTAAAATGTATGGGCGTATTTTTTGAATGGTTACCACATCCCACCCAGGTATAGCTTGTAGCTCATAGAAATTAATGAGCAAGCCCAAATAACTTCTATAACTGATCAAATTAGAAATTTGTATAGGCGTCAGCAAACGCAATTCTTTTAAATCATTTTCTGATGCATAATTTATATTAATCGGGTTTTTTTGATAGGTAGTTAATTGTTGCAAATACGAATCATCTTCCGTTTCTGCATCTTCATTACTGTTAGTAATATTTTCCAGCTGCTGCTCTGTGGTAGTGTTTGTTTGTTCTTCTTTTTTTTCTACCTTCTCGGGCACTTGCCCTAAGCATTGCACATATAAAACAAGAAAGAACAAAATCATGCTTAGCTGCCTCATTTTTCTGCCCTTTTAAAATTGTATAGCAATAAAATTCCTGGAGAAACACCCAATTGTGGATGAAAACTTGAAGCAATATCTATTCTAAAATTACTCATCATAAAACCAATGCCCGCAAAACCTGTACTGTTATCACTTCTAAAACCCGCACGTGCAAAAAATTGTTTTTTAAAGTGATATTGCACACCCCCAGTTACATTTACTGGCTGGTTTTCTTCCTTTAAAATTTCTGTGCTAAAATAAAAATTGTCTGTAGCATCGTATCCTACACCAAATTTATAAACAGATGCTAGTTTTTCATCACTTGTTTTACCAAGTTTACTAGCTACAGGATTGTACACATGTACTCCTGCATTTATTTTGTCGGTAACATGCACAATAACACCTGCTTCAGCGTTAATGGTAGATGCATTTACATAAGCTGGTATTGTATACCCATAATAATTAAACTGAATACCAATATCCACTTTGTTTCCAAGCGAGCGAGCATATGCTAAGCCCGCTTTTTGTTCATTAAAATTAGCAAAGCCAGCATAATTTACTTGAATGCCAAAATTGCCTTTTTTTGTAGGAATAGCTAGTGCTAAACCATATACACTGTTTTCAGCCAATAGGAATCTTCTTTCTCCATACACACCCACGCCAGCATCTTTTACTTGTGCTAAGGCTGCTTGGTTACTTGTAAAAGAAAAGGGATCTATTTGTTTTGTGCCATATGCGCCTAAATTTATGTAAGGCATACCAACGCTATGTCGTAGCGACTGTGCTTGTAAATAATTAGTAAAAACAAATGCAAATAAAAATATGGGTAACCGTTTTCTCAAAACAAATACAGTTTAAAATATAAGAACAAGATATATAAATAATTTTAAGATAAAGGCAAATATGAGTAAATATTAAATGGAGATAGTTTTATACTTTTGCAGCATGCAAATTTTAAATGGCAAAACAGTTACCGAAGCTGTAAAAGTGCAAATAAAGGCACAAACAATTTTACATAAAAATAACACTGGAATAACTCCTCATCTTGCCGCCATATTAATAGGAAGCAATGGTGCAAGTGAAACATACGTAGCGAGTAAAATAAAAAACTGCGCCGATGTCGGGTTTAAAAGTACCCTTATTCGCTTTGATGTATCGGCAACACAAGATGACATTGTAGAAAGCATTGAGAAATTGAATAATGATGATGATGTACATGGCATTTTAGTACAATTGCCTTTACCAAAGCATATTGATGAATCAGCTATCATTAATTTAATAAATCCCACAAAAGATGTAGATGGTTTTCACCCCATAAGCGTAGGTAAACTGGTGCAGGGTTTAGATACATTCGTACCAGCTACGCCACTTGGTGTAATGATGATGTTGAAACATTACAATATAGAAACCGAAGGGAAAAATGCAGTCGTAATTGGCAGAAGTAATATTGTAGGAAGACCAATGAGTATTTTGCTTAGTGCAAACACAAACCCAGGCAATTGTACCGTTACTCTTTGCCATAGTCGTACTAAAAATTTAGAAAATATTTGTAAAGAAGCCGATATTATTGTAGCTGCACTTGGCATACCTGGTTTTCTTACAGCAGATATGGTAAAAGAAGGTGCGGTAGTTATAGATGTAGGTATAACAAGGGTTGCAGACGAAACAAAAAAAAGTGGCTTTGCTATCAAAGGTGATGTGGACTTTGAAAATGTAGCCTCAAAATGCAGTTACATTACACCTGTGCCAGGTGGTGTGGGATTGATGACGATAGCAGCATTGTTACAAAATACTTTAAAGGCTGCGGGAACAAAATAACCTTCGGTTTTTTTATTCTTTGTTTATCAGCAGAAGAATCTTGATTGAACTTTAGTGGCGACGCTCCGTTCAAATTCAGTTTTTCAGTTTGGCTTTTATTGACAATAAGATAAACGAAAAAAAATTTTCCATATTTTGGAAATAATATTGATATTTCCACTTTTTGGAAATAAATTTTTTTAATTAAGAATAAATCTATGAAATGATAGCATTACCGGTAATGGAACATTTTTACACCATCCAAGGCGAAGGGTTTCACCAAGGGCGTGCTGCGTACTTTATACGCTTAGGCGGCTGCGATGTGGGTTGTGTATGGTGCGATGTAAAAGACAGTTGGGATGCAAGCAAACATCCAATGATGGCAATCGATGCTTTAGTAAATGACGTAAAAAAGACCAATGCTGAATTAGTTGTGATTACAGGTGGTGAACCATTGATGCATAATTTAGATTTACTAACAAAAACATTGCAGGAGGCGGGGTTAGAAACCAATATTGAAACTTCGGGTTCATCTCCCCTTTCTGGCTCATGGAATTGGATTTGCTTATCTCCAAAAAAATTTAAAGCACCATTGCCAGAAGTTGTACCACATGCACACGAATTAAAAATTGTAGTATTCAATAAAAGTGATTTTACTTGGGCAGAGGAGTTTGCAGAACAAGTAAGCACCCATTGCAAATTATACTTACAGCCCGAATGGAGTAAAGCCGCTATTGTAACGCCACTTATTGTAGATTATATAAAAGAAAATCCGAAATGGGAATTGAGTTTGCAATTGCATAAATATATTAATGTACCATAAATATTTTTTTAACGATACATTATTAAAAGCTTGTTTTTAAAATATTACCTTCCAATATATTTATAAATAATGAATACACTTTTTCTTGATAAAATCGTTTTCTTTTTTGCCATCATTTTATTTACACAACAAGTAAATGCCCAATGGTACAATCCAGATAAAGTAAATAAAAAAGCAGTTGTGTTTTATGAAACTGCTTATCAAGATGCTACAAGTGGAAATTATTTAAACTCCATAAAAAATCTTTCAGAAGCATTAAAAATTGATCCCAATTATTTAGATGCTTTACTGGCAAGAGCAGATGTGCATGCAAGAGTAAAAAACTATAGCGCTTCTGCATTAGATTACGAAAGTATTTTCAGCAAAGATTCTTTGTATGCAAAATCTTTTTTGTTAAATTATGCTACAAGTCTTGCAGGTAGTGGCAAATTTGAAAAGGCTTTAGAAAATACAAGCAAATTTTTGGCCATCCCTAACCTACAAGAAAAAAGTAAAAAAGCAGGTATTGATAAACAAAAAAGTTATGAATTTGCTGTAAAATTTGCAAAAAAAACGAGCAACAAAAATTATTTTTTTAACCCAATAAACATGGGCGAAAATATAAACAGCACCAACTTAGAATATTTACCATCCATTACTGTAGATGGCAATAAAATGATTTTTAATAAACGAATAGATAGTGACGAAGATTTTTATGAAAGTGAAAAAATAAATGGTGCTTGGCAAAAAGCAAAACTCGTACCTGGAAAAATAAATACCAACTTAAATGAAGGTGCTCAAAATATTTCGCAAGATGGACAATGGTTAATTTTTACTGGATGCAATTACCCTGAAGGCCTTGGCAGTTGTGATTTATACATTTCCTATAAAAACAAAAATGGCAATTGGAGCGAAGCCGAAAATTTGGGCAAAACAATAAATACAGATGCCTGGGAAAGTGCGCCAACATTATCTCCTGACAAAAGAGATTTGTATTTTTCTAGTACAAGAGCTGGCGGCTTTGGTGGTTCAGACATTTGGGTAAGCCACAACATTAATGGACAATGGCAAAAACCAGAAAACCTTGGAGCAGACATAAATACGAGCGGCGATGATGGATGCCCGTATATACATGCAGACAACCAAACATTATACTTTAACAGCAATGTAAAATTAGGATATGGCATGAGTGATTTATTTGTAACCAGAAGAAACGAAAGTGGCAAATGGCAACAACCTGAAAATCTTGGATACCCTATAAACACGGTGGACGACGAAGGATCTATAATAGTGGCGGCTGATGGTAAAACCGCATATTATGCAAGCGATAAAGGCGATTTTAAAAACAAAATAGATTTGTACAGTTTTACACTTCGTGAAGATATACAGGCCTTAAAAACCCTTTGGGTAAAAGGTAAAATTTATGATAAAAAAACAAATGCTGGTTTGCCATCTACAGTAGAATTAACAACGATAGACTCGGGGTTTGTATTATCAAAATTACAAACAGATGCAGAAGGAAATTATTTAACAACTTTGCCAATTGGTAAAAACTATGCATTTAATGTAAATAGAAAAGGATATTTGTTATACTCTGAAAACTTTGCCATGAAAGGGAATATTTCAGATTCGCCAATGGTAATAAATATAGCTTTGCAACCTATAGAAAAAGGAGCAAGCATTATTTTAAAAAATATTTTCTTTGAATCTAAAAAAACAGAACTTCAAATAAGTTCTTTTGCAGAGTTAGATAAACTAGCAAACGTATTATTAGAAAACAACAAACTCATTATACAGATTAATGGATACACTGACAATGTTGGAAAACCAGCCGACAATCTTAAACTAAGTCTTAATCGCACAAAATCTGTAATGACATATTTGCAAAAAAAGGGAATAGATGCCAAACGCCTTTTTGGTAAAGGTTTTGGAGAAACAAAACCCATAGCTAGTAATAATACAGAACTTGGCAAAGCACAAAATAGAAGAACAGAAATTATTGTACTTAGCAATTAATTTTATAATTTTATAAAAAACTGAACATGGACACTTTAGTGAGAATGAATGCAGAAGAAATGAACATAGGTTTTATCGACTATATTAAATCTGCATTTAAAGGCAAAAAAATAGCATTGCATATTTATGAAGACAATGCTGATGAAACAGAATTTCTATTGCAAAGTGATGCCAATAAAAAAAGATTATTCGAGTCCATTGAAAATGTAAAAAATAACATCAGCCTCAAAGAAATTGATTTTTCCGATTTGCAACAAATTTTAAATGATGATGGCAAATGAGAAAAATTTTATTGGAAGATAATGCTATTGAAGATTTTGAATTTTGGTCGAAAAATGATATAAAAACATTAAAGAAAATAGCAGAATTATTTATTGCTATTTCTAAAAAACCTTTTGAAGGCATTGGAAAGCCAGGGTTATTAAAAGGTAATCTCACAGGCTATTGGAGTAGAAGAATAAATGGAGAACATAGAATTGTTTATGCTGTTGATAATGAAAAAATAATTATTATTTCTTGCCGTT
>JAYSWO010000105.1:0-14257 GCA_043717975.1 Ferruginibacter sp.
CGAAAGTACTGTAATGGCTTTTATAGCAGAGGTAGGCAATGATATAGTAAAATTTCCGAGTAAAAAACATTTTACAAGTTGGTTAAGATTAGCACCAAATAATAAAATAACAGGCGGTAAAATTATAAGCTCACGAACCCCCAAAGGCAAAAATATAATGGCAGGAGCCTTTAGGCTTGCAGCCAATACTATAGCGCAAAGAAAAGATGGGGTATTGAAAAAAATATTTAGCAAAATAGCTTTTAAGAAAGGTAGGGCAGCAGCTATAACAGCATTAGCAAGAAGGCTGGCAGAAATATTTTGGATAATGACTGTAAAACAAGTTGAGTATGAACCAAGAGATGAAAATGAATACGATTCTCAAAAGAAAAATACAGTTATTAAGAACATACAAAGCAAAATGAAACGACTAGGGTTGTCAGCAGAAGATATTATATGCAGAACACAAGCCGTTTAATAACAGCGAGATAAAAAAGGTTAGATGGAACCAAAGTTGAGAAAAGTTCTTCCGCTCACAGCACCAAATAAAAAAATAAAATATAAGAAATACAATTTTTTCACACCAAACTCCGAAGGAGTTACCCTTTAGTACCCATGGGTGCAACCCATGGAATATACCATGCTACAACAAGACCACCATAAAGTAAAAGCCACCGAGCAAGCAGAAAAAGTGCAATACCACCATGGACGTGGGGCACAAATAAATACCAAAAATCGTTTCTTAAAAGATGAGATAACGCAAGAAAATGTAGAAGCCATTGATGATTGGGAGGCATCGAATATAAAAACGCAGTACATAGAAATGCAATCGAAAACAATTGTAAATAAAGTGGAGAGCAAAGATGTGGGTATGAGCTATAGCATGAACCCGTATGCAGGTTGCGAGCATGGCTGCATATATTGCTACGCACGCAATGTGCATGAGTACTGGGGCTACAGTGCAGGTATAGATTTTGAACAAAAAATTTTAATAAAGAAAAATGCACCACAATTGCTTCGCAAATTTTTGATGCATCCCAAATGGGAATGTGCACCCATTATGCTAAGCGGCAATACAGATTGTTACCAACCTGCGGAGCAGCAGTAATGCCTCACACGTGGATTGTTAGAAGTGTGCAACGAATTTAACCAACCCGTGGGCATACTTACCAAAAACTCGTGGATACTAAAAGACAAAGATGTGTTGCAAGAAATGGCGAAGAAAAAAATTGTATCGGCCATGGTATCTATTACATCTTTTAATGAAGACCTGCGCCGTATTATGGAGCCACGCACTACTACTGCAAAACAAAAACTTAAAGTAATAGAAGAACTGAGTAAAGCGGGTGTACGCATGGGTGTAATGATGGGGCCTATGATACCCGGCCTCAACGAACACGAAATGCAACGCATTATGAAAGCAGCAGCAGACCATGGTGCAACCTTTACGGCATATACTTTTGTACGATTGAATGGCGCTATAAAATTTTTGTTTCATGATTGGTTGTACAAAAATTTTCCAAACCATGCCGATAAAGTGTGGCACCTTATAGAGCAAAGCCACGATGGAAAAGTAAACGATACCCGATGGGGCTTGCGCATGCGTGGCGAAGGCAATATTGCACAAATGGTGGCACAGCAATATAAAAAATATGGCTTACTCTATAGTATGAATGCAGAAGAGTGGAGTTTGGATACGAGTATTTTTAGGGTGCCTGGTGGGCAGGGGAAGTTGTTTTGAGGGGAGATGTTAATTAAATTTGCAAAAAGTATTTTATGAAAAATTGGACACATGAAGAAAATGAAAGTAGAGGGTTTGTGAATTTTTTAAGTGATTTTTTAAGTAATCAACAGGACGAAAATAAAATTCAATCCCCTGATTTTAATAGCACAAAGAAACTTTATTTATTTTCAGATTATAGTGGGGACCTTAAAGAGTCTAAACTTGTTTCTTATTCTATTTTAATAATTGATGAAGAAAGTTTCCAAACTTTTTTATCATCACATAAATCATTTTGGCAAGAACAAAATTTAGAAAATAGAATAATAGATTATAAAAGATTGAACGATAAAGCTAGAAAAAATGCATTATATCCATTTTTGCAACTCAGTAATAGCTTAAACGGTTTATTATTTACGGTTATTATTTCCAAAGAATTAAAAAGTATTTATCATGAAGAAAAACCTGAACACATTAAGCAGAGTTTGGTTTCTTGGAGTTCAAAAAAAGCACATGAAAAGCTTTTGCGAATTCGTGATTTCATTTTATTGATTTTACTTGGGTTAGGAAAAGAAGGACAAGATGTATTATGGGTGACGGACAATGATGATATCGTAGCAAATACAAATCAACTTAGTTCTTTAAATAAATTTATGAAAGAAACACTCTTAAAACATTTAGATTATCGGCTAGGAAACTTTTCAATAATTACACTTTCAGATGATTCTGAAGAAAGGACTTTAGAAAAATTATGTTCTATTCCTGATTTAGTCGCAGGGGCATTAATTGATTTTTTAGGAGATTATGAAAATGAAAATAAAATGCCAAAAAATGTAGGGGATGTTGAACCTCCGATTAATCATGAAAAAATGAAAGTGAATCCTATTACAAATTGGTTATCAAAAGATGAAAATTTACATGATTTAAATAAAGTCACTATTACAATAAAAAAAGGAATTGATGAAGAAGGTTTAGCTATAAACACATTTAGATTTCCTGAATTTTATTATAAGGTAAATTTATAGATTCCCATGGCACAATCCTCAATAGAATGGACAGAAATGACTTGGAACCCAACAACGGGTTGCAATAAGATATCGGCAGGTTGTAAGTATTGTTATGCAGAAGTAATGACAAGAAGGCTTACCGCAATGGGAATAGAAAAATATAAAGATGGATTTGAAGTAAGAACACATGAAGATTCTTTACAAACACCTTTTACATGGAAAAAACCGAAAGTTGTTTTTGTAAATTCTATGAGCGATTTATTTCACCCCGAAGTACCGATAGCATTTATACAAAAAGTATTTTTTGTAATGAATGAAACGCCGCAACACACTTACCAAGTGCTTACCAAGCGTGCAGAAAGATTATACGAAATACACGACCAACTCACTTGGACAAAAAATATATGGATGGGCGTTTCAGTAGAAGATGAAAGAGTAATGGATAGAATAGATTTTTTAAGAGAAACAAATGCGCAAACAAAATTTTTATCTTGCGAGCCATTAATTGGTCCATTACACAATATGAATTTAGATGGTATAGATTGGGTAATAGTGGGTGGCGAAAGTGGAAGAAAAGCAAGACCTATTTACGAATCTTGGGTATGGGATATAAAATTGCAATGTGATGAACAAGGTTCGGCATTTTTCTTTAAACAATGGGGCGGTGTAAATAAAAAGAAAACGGGTAGAGAGCTTGGTGGTAGAACTTACGACGAAATGCCCTTGCTTACTACGCTATAAAACATAAAAGCCGCAAAATTTATTTTACGGCTTTTGTATTTATTCTATTTCATTTTTTCTGAAATAAATTCAATCAATTTTTCGGCACTCATTTTATTAGAAGTAGATTCAGATGTTTTCGTATTTTTAAATTGTGGTGTGTCTGCTAGGTAGCGCATAAATTGTTCTTGCGCTGTACCTGTGCCTGTTAAATGAATGTCGGTGGCATTTTGCATATGCGTTGTTATTTCTTTAAAAAATTTTGCTTGTGCCATTCTTTCATGGTTGTTTGTATTTTTTTCACTTGGGCTGTTAAATGTTTCCTCGCCTTTTACATGTTCAATTACTGTAAAATCTCCGGCTTCTGTTTTTCCAACTATTGTTGCATGTTGAGAATCCATCCACACGCCAAATTGTTTTCCGTTGCTCATCTTAATTTTTTTTAATTGTTTTTGAAATAAATAAAATCGGTATTTTTAAAATATGCTTTGTATAAGTATGTTTACACACAAGGTACAGTTTACAAAGCTGCAAAATGGTTTGTGCACATATAATATATTCACAAATATTTATTTAGCTTCACAAAAAAGAAAATTATAAGCAAAAAAAGACATCCTCCTTATTGTAGCAGCTATTATAATGGCTACTGTTACAGGCATCGCCACACATTCTGAAGTAAACGCCGTTTTTCTTTTTGTACTTTCTGTAGTACCGTTGGTGCTGCTAGGTATGAATGTAGGCCATGCAACTGACCAACTTACTAGCCGTAAGGGGCCAAGCCAAGTGCTATAGGAGTGTTGCAATCTGCATTGGGCAATTTGCCTGAGTTGTTTGTATGCATATTTGCCTTGCGTGCAGGGTTAGATAAAGTGGTGCAAGCTGCATTGGTCGGTTCAATACTCGCCAATTCTTTATTGGTATTTTGGTTAGATATACGCTTGGGGGGGTTAAAAAATGGCACACAAAAATTTCATTCGGATCCACCAAAAATGATAGCCACTTTAATGTTGTTGGCATTTGCAGCATTGGCAATTCCTACGCTTACGCATCATCTTCACACAGCTGAAGATGTACATATAAACATGCTCAATGTAATGGTAGCTATCGTAATGTTGTTGGTATTTGTAGCTAGCCTTACTTTTTCTATAAAAGGCGATAAAACAATTGTACCAACAGAATCTAGCGAAGTACATGCCGCATGGTCATTGCCCATTACCTTATTGGTGCTTTCAGGAGCTGGAGTGGGTGCGGCTTTTGTGTCTGATTGGTTTGTATAAGCATTACAACCAGCTATGAAAATATTGGGCATAAACGATGTATTTGCTGGGCTAGTAATTGTGGCCATTGCAGGTAATGCTATAGAAAACTTGGTAGGTATTCAATTGGCTATAAAAAACAAAGCTGACTACGCTGTGAGTGTAATCTTAAATAGCTCTTTGCAAATTGCCAATTGCTTATTTCCTTTGTTGCTGTTGTTATCATTCTTTATTGGCGGTGCAGTATTCTCTTTTGTGCTTAGTCCATTATTGTTAGGCGCATTGGCATTGTCTATTATTGTTGGGGCCTTTATTGTTTTTGATGGAGAGTCTATTTGGCTAGAAGGTGTGGCGCTGATTGGATTGTATATAATTATTGCTGCGGCTTTTTGGTGGGGGTAAAAATGTTAATTTATTAAACATAAAGAACCCGCTTCATTAAAAAGCGGGTTCTTTATGTTTAATATACTCGTAGTTTTATTTTTATTTAATCACTTGTATTGTTTTATTTACAACTTCGTTTTCAGTAATCAATCTTACAATATAACTACCATTAGCAAGTGTGCTTACATCTATCGTTTCTGTTTGGCTTGTTTTTACAATTTGCTTTTGGCTAATTAGTTTGCCATCCATAGATAAGATACTTACTGTGGCTGATTTGTTTATCATATTTCCTGTAAGTGTAATGTTTACAACGCCTGTTGATACAGGGTTTGGATAAATGATTACATCTCCACCTTTGCCAAAGTTTACTTTGCGTATCTCACTGTAGCTTATGGTACCATCTTTTTCTATGGTTTTTATTCTATAGTAATTGATGCCTGCTAAAGGATTAGTGTGTACTGCATCGTATGTAGCACCTTGGTTGCCATTGCTTGCTACCGTTGCTATGCTTGCAAAGGTTCTACCGTTTGCACTTGCTTCTACTTCATATTTATCTACACCTGTTTGCTCACTTACTACCCATTGCAAGTTTACTTGGCTGCCTTTAGGCAAAGCGGTGAAGCTTATAAAATCGATTGGTAAAACACCTAGCCAAGATAGAGTATACGTTGCAGGAGTAGGGTCAGGTTTTCCGGCAGCATCCACATATGCATAAGTAAAGGATGTGCTGTTAGAACCTACTGTTAGCGCTGTAATATTAATTGTTAACAGACTCGGGTCAAAATTTGGAATCGTTTGCCCGGTTGTAACCAATACGCCATTATAGTACAATTCTGAATTGGTTGGTATTGTTGTAATCTTAATTGATTTGCTAGTTAACACACCAGTTGACGGTTGATCTTCCGGATCACTTCCTTGCAGAATTGGAGGATTTGCACCACCATTCAAAGTAATGATTTGGCCTACTGTTGGTAAATCAATAAGTGTAGACAATGTTTGTGTCTCAGGCAATTGCTCAATACCAAAATCAAAGTTCACCGTATTGGTAAAGCCATAGTTTCTCGTATCTATAATACCTATTGAACCACCATCAAATGTGCCATTTCTCGTTTCACCTGTATTTGCCCAACCGTTAGGAAGTTCTACCAATGGTGCAGGCATTCCTACCGTTCCTTGGTTTTTTGACAGTTGAACAGTATAGAATACACCAGGCGTTACATCGGTAAAATTGTATGACCCATCTGCTAAAACCGGCGTCGTTGCTACTACATTTCCTACAGCATCTACTAGGTTTACGTATAAGGTTCCACCAACATTGGTTTCGGGTTCTGTTGCACCAGCATCGATTATATTACCATCAGCATCGTTCCATACTTTTCCTGCAATAGAAATACCAGGGCCGATTAATAAATGAATTTGAGCATTAGTGCAAAGTGGTTGTGGGGTTACTGCTGTAACATCACAAATTGTATAATTAACAACATCGGGCCCAACATAACCAACTGGTGGAGTATATAAGTATGTACCATCGGCATAAAACTGTATTGAACCTCCTTGTGCAGTTGCAATTGGTGCGCCTATTGCAGTATGTGGCCCGCCAACTACAATAGTTGTACCAGCTATACTTACGGGGTTACTGTTAGGATCTACATCATTTGCTATGAAATTTGCTAAAACTGGTTTGTTAATAGTAGTATATCCAAAATCATCTCCTGCAAATGGTGGGTCGTTTGATGGACCATTAGGATCTCCAATTACATCGATATGTAAAAGTGCATTTGCAGTTGCTCCATTTGCATCTGAAATAGTGTATGGTACATTAATTCTGCCTGTAAAACCAGGTGCGGGTGTGTAGGTATAAGAACCATTTGCATTTATAATTAGTGTACCAGCATTTGCAACAATATTTCCATATTGATCAATACCAGAAACTATACCTGCTGTGCCTACAGTACCGCCTGTTATACTAATTACTGTAAAGGCATCGGCTTGTGGGTCTTTATCATTTACAAAAAGATTATTACTAACGGGGCTGCCATAAGAAATATTTTCATCGTTATTTGCAATTAATGTATTGATACCTGAAGTTGGTAATGGATCTACCGTTATTAATAAATAAGCAGTATCGCATTTACTTTGGTATCCATTATCACAAATTCTATATGGAACATTTATTGTGCCTGTAAAACTAGGTTCTGGATCAAATGTGTAATTTCCATTTGCATCAAAAGTGAGTGTACCAGCGTTTGCAACTGTTGCTCCTGTTTTATCTTTACCACCAATGGTAGCACCACTTGTCATATCGCCACTTACATTTTGTAAAATAAAGCTACCAAATGTTTGTGTATTTTTTTCTTTGTCATAATCATTTACCAAAACATTTCCACCAACATTTACATCTTGCCATGTACTATTTTCATCATTAATAGCATTGGTGGTATTACTTGTGCTAATTAATAAATGAATAAATGCTTGTGTACATAATGGCTGTGGAGCTATTGCAGTAACATCGCAAATTGTGTAAGCCACATTATCTGGACCTGTATAATTTGATGGCGGCGTATATAAATAAGTTCCGTCGGCATAATATTGTAACGTTCCTCCTTTTGCAGTTGCTACTGCTGCGCCAATAGCAGTGTGTGCACCACCCGGAACAATTGTTGTTCCATTTAGTGAAACAGGGTTAGCATTAGGATCACTGTCATTGTTGACAAATGAACCATTTACGGCTGTATTAATATTGGTGTAATTAAAATCATCACCTGCTATTGGTGCATCATTAGCTGCATCATTTAAATCTACCAACACATCAATATGCAAATTGGCATTGGTGCAAGCTACAGGAATTCCATTATCACAAATGGTATATGGCAAATCTACGCTACCATGAAAATCTGTAGCAGGTGTAAATGTATAAGACCCATCCGTATTTAGAGTTAAGGTACCTGCATTGCTTATTGGCGAACCAATTGTTGTAACGCCTCCAATAATAACTGCAGTACCTACTGTGCCTGTACCATCGGGAGTGCCATCGCCATTGGTATCGTAATTAAATGCCGTAAGTGAAAATGCATTTGCTTGAGGGTCTCTGTCGTTTGTTAATACATTATTGCTAACTGGATTGCCATAAGAAATATTTTCATCGTTATTTGCAATTACACCATTGGCTATAGATGTGTGTGGTGTAACAGTTATTTTTAATAACGCAGTATCTATTGCTGCATTAGATTGATCATCGGCAATGGTATATGGTACGGTTACAACACCAGTAAAATTATTAGCAGGAGTAAATGTATAAGTGCCATCTGCATTTATTAATAAAGTACCTGCATTGGCAACAGGAGCACCAGAAACATCAACACCACTAATGGTAATTGAACCAGATGTAACTGTTGTACCCCCATCTACAAAACCAGTAAATATTTTTGCATTTCCTTCTGGGTCAAAATCATTGGCCATTACGCCACCACTTACTGCTGTATTTGCCCAAGTGCTATTTTCATCATTAGTTGCTACTATTGTATTAGGTGCTTTTATATAAATAAACATTTTAGCCGTAACACATAATGGTGCTAAAGGAGCACAGGTTGCAGGATTTGTAGGTTGATCACAAACTTGATAAGTTAATGTATCTGCTCCAGCAAATCCCAAATTAGGATTGTATTGAATAGCACCACTAGCTAAAACAGTTGCTGTTCCGTGTAATGGATTAATGGTTATAGTAGGATTTGCTAATGTATGCCCATCAGGGTCGCTGTCATTATCTTTTATATTGTAGTAAAGTGTTTCTTCCATTCCTGTTGTATCGGCATAATCATCTAATGCAACTGGGGCAGTATTTGCAAAATTTGGTACTGTAATGGTAACTGTAGCATTATTAGAAACCTGTGGAGTTATACCATTATCTGTAACATTATATGTAACCGTATAAGTAGGTGCTGCACCTGCCTGTGGCGTAAATGTAACTGTGCCATCAGTATTTGGTACAAGTGTACTTAAATCGGAAGGAACTATTGAAACAATAGAAATACTTAAACTGTTATTTTCAGGATCTGTATCATTACTTGTAAGTTTGATTGTATTAGCTATACAAGGTGTAACAGTTTTTGTATCATTATTGGCTACAGGAGCTCTGTTTTGCACTACAATTACAACTCTTGCCGTATCACAAAATCCGGTTCCACAGGTTGGGGCAGGTTCGCAAATACTGTAAAACAATGTATCGTTTCCAGTAAATCCGTTATTAGGTGTATATAATATCTGCCCAGAACCATTTACTGTAGCAGAACCATTTTTAGGATTAGTTGATACAGCAATAATAGAAGAAGCAGTGCCCTCTGGGTCAATATCATTTGTTTTTACTGTAATAGTTTGAACGGTGCCACTTAATGCACCGGCAGGTGCATCATCATTAGCAATTACAGGAGTACCAGTAACATTGATATAAACTTTTACCACATCACTACCATTGGAAGTTGTAACTGTATATTGTAAAGTAGCTACTCCATTAAAGGTACCTGATGGTGTGTATTGAATAGTATTACCCACAACAATGGCTGTACCATTAGATGCTGCTGTAGTAATTGTTAAACTTGTAACAGCTTGACCAAATAATGCATCATTAGCTATTACAGGAAAAGTAAGTATTGATGAAGAATTTGTGGAAACTGTATCTGGCAATGCTAATGGGGCACGGGCAGGGATGCTGGCACAAGAACTGCCCGGTATTAAACTAACAACAGTAATACTTGGTCGCATCGAAGCCGTAGCTGTTGCAGTCATTGACACTGTTTCGCCAGTAGCGGCTGTTGTAAGATTCCTCACACCAACACCTCCATAATATGGTCCGATACCGCCGCCTGTAGATGAAGTAAGGCCACCAAAAAGAGTTGCACTTCCTGTCCAGTTGGCACTTACAGAAGAATAAGTTACTGTACCAGTACCACCATTTACAGAATATCCGGTAACGAAAATCCCCTGATCACCAGCCGTGAAATTAGCGGTAGCAGAAGCTGTAATTGGCGAAGCGAGTGCAGTACCAGATATCAAAGGAGCCACTGCATTTCTTACAGAAGTGGTTTGATCAACATCCTTATAAACGGCTGCATGAATCACATAACCAAAATAAGTTGAAGCCCCCATATTCACTATTAAATTATTGCCAGTTGCAGCAGTAATATCAGTTTCTTTCAAATAAAAGATAAAGGAATGGGATCTGTTGTTATCTATTCGATTCACAGACAAGGAGGTGAGCGACATTCCTCCCCAAGTGACTGTTGGCAAAGTCGTTCCATTTGGCCCTCCGGCAGAAATAGTTACTACCAATAACCTGTTAGTACCAGCGTTTATAGGATATGCAACAGTATTGGTTAGGTTAGCACCTCCAGTATTAATAGGCTTGGTATAAACTTTTGACCAATCATTGCCACTTACTATTGTAGGAGTACCAGAGCCAGATTGAAAGGTTCCACCATCACAAGCATCATTGGTAACAGTAACTGTTAAAGTTGCTGTTTTAGAATATCCTAAAGCATTTACAATTCTATATGTAATTACATCTACCCCTGCAAAATCTGTATTGGGTACATAAGTAATGGTATTATCGGTATTGATAGAAACTTTTCCATTAGTTGGAGGTATAGCAATACCCGAAACGGTAATTGGTCCTGAAACCAATGGTAAATCATTTGCCAGTACATTAAAATTAGCCAATATTGCATCTTCTGCAATTGTAGCAGCATCGTTTACAGCATTAGGCACATTGGCAATATTGCCAATGGTAATAGTGTAAGTTCCATTGCTACATAAAGCTGTTGGTGTTGAATTATCACACACTCTATACGTTAATACATCTGCTCCTACATAACCTAATGCAGAAGTATAAGTAACACTGCCGTTTGAAGTAAAGCTTACCAAACCGCCGTTAGCAGTAGTAAAAGAACCTGTATTGCCATTAATTTGAGTTAATGTCATTGGTTGTCCATCGGGTTCCACATCATTTGCCAATACATTTTTTGTAACGGTAGCAGCACCGCATCCTGGGTCAATACTTTGTGCATCGGCATTTGCAGTTGGTGGTGTAGCTCCTAATATTGTTACAGGAAAAGATTGGAAAGAACTTCTTCCACAATTATCGGATACCACACAAGATAAAACACAACTAGTGGTAGCACCTACTGTAGGTGCAGTAAAATTTGTTGTAGTGCCTGTGGGGCTTGAAAATGTACCACCACAACTAGAAGACCATTGGTATGTAAATGTAATACCAGTTAGCGGTGAAGTAGCTCCTACATTTAAACCGGTTATTGTTGTATTACCCGCAATTGTTTGTCCGCCTGTAATACCTGTAAAAGATAACTGCGGTGCTTTAGGTTGTACCTGAAAAAAACTAAAATTTAAAAAAGCTCTTTGTGCAGCTACATCAGCAGCAGTAGCTTTATTATGTGAGTGTCCTGCCTCGTACATTACAAAACCACGGGCAGGATCATCCATACCTCTACCATACAGCATTACTGCTGCCACATTTCCTGCAGCTAAGTTTGGCAAAGGCACATCGGCTTGTGTAGGATCATAAGCAATAATGGTTGCCCCTGGCCTCCATCGAGTAGCACCTCCAACATCAGTAGATTGCTTAGGTATATAAATTTGTTCAGAACCATTTAATTGAGCTGCATCGGTTGTTCCCATATATTGTGCAACTTGGTCGTTAGGTAATTGATGTGTATAACCAATGGAACCACCAGCATGTGTAGACCATAATTTTACACTATTATTTGGCCAAGGAGTTGGTGCAGTTACAGCAGTACGAGTACTAAGAAAATTCATTTGCTGCGTTGTGTTGCCTGGGTTGATAGCGTTTTCTAAAGCACTTACGGCATGGCAAGCAGCCCAAATACTGCCAAGGCAATCTTTGTTCCATGTAAATAATCTATTGTGTGTAGCCCATGTAGGATCGGCGTGTGGCATTACATAAAAATCATCGCAACAATCTAATGCTGCAACTGCTTTCCAATTATATGCAGTAGTTGGTATGCCAGCATTGTTTAAATAACCTTGTGCAATGCCACCATTTGTAGCATCTAGTGTCCAACGTGGCACAGCTATTAAAGTACGTGTTACAAAAACGGTAAGTGTAGAACTGGTAGTTGTACCTAATACTCCTTGTGCCTGCCAAGAAGTTATTTTAGCATTTACAGCAGCATTTCTATATTCAGCTGGTATTATAAACGTACCGCCTTTGTAATCTACGCCATTATAAGTAAAGTCTGCTCCATCTTTTACTTTGGTAGAACTAATTACCCATTTAATGGGTACATTATTATTCTTCATCAAATCATAAATCATACCATAGGGTTTTAAGCCATTGGCAATGGTATTAGGGTTTGTAGCTCCCATGTTGATGATGAAAGAGCCACTAGAAAATGTTTCACTTTGTGAAAAACCTTGCTTAATGGATAGTAAACTAAAAAGAAAAATTAAACAAATGCGAATGCTTTTGTTTTTAAAATGATTTTTCATTACTTGGTTTTTGAAAGGGGGGTGAATTATTAATATTTGTAAAAACGAATAGTCTATCATATTATTACAATATGATTTAATTGCAAAAGAAAAACTTGTGAGGCAGGAGTAGAAAGCTATTAGAATAGCAAATAAATGACTCAAAAATGACAAACATAGAATTGGTTTTAGGATTTGGTGGATAATCTTTCTTGTTACTAATAATTTTTTTGCAAAATTCATTCATACAAAAAATTATTAAATAATAATATATAAAATTAAGGGTACGTTTTCTTTTAAATTGTAGGCTATTAGTACAGTTTGTGTAGGTTCTTTGTAAAAAGCTGTAGGTTTAAACTTACAAGTGAAGTAAAAAAAAGAGCCCCTTTGCATAAATTAATCACAAGGGGCTAAACGCATTTATAAAAAAGAAAATGCTGCATATCTTTCCATGAGCACAATGTAGATATTTCTATAAAAAAATATCAAGAAAAAAATAGGAATTGGCAATAACCATTCTATCAAAAGAAGAGGTTTAAAATTTATACTTGCCAATCATTTTAAAAAATATAATCGAAGAAGTAGATTCTATTAAAGAAACAATGGCTTCCTTAAAATCAAATGTACTAGATTTTACTATTTTTGATTTACAGCCAGCCAATTTACTATTGAACTAACTCCGGTGGCTGGAAATGAATAGTTTGCTGCCGTTGTTTCAGAGGTGGGTAAGGTAGCTATTAATACAAAAAGTTTCATTTCTATTTATTATTTAGCCTAAAAGAAAATATGATAATACTTAAAACAAATCAACCATCCTTAAAAGATGGTTGATTTGTTTTAATATATGTGTTCACTTTTACCCCAACACTTCTATTGTTTTGTTCACTACTTCATCTGCTATAGCAAATCTTACAATATAACTGCCGTTTGAAAACCTGCTCACATCCAATGATTCTGTTTGACCTAGGCTTACTATCTTTTGTTGAAAAAGTATTTTACCATCCATGGATATTATACCTAGTGTTGCTGGTTTGTTTATCATGCTTCCAGTTAGCGAAATGTTTACTACATCTATCGCCGGGTTTGGATAAACTGTTATTGTGCCAGCTTTGTCAAAGTTTACTTTGCGTATGCCACTGTAGCTTATGGTACCATCTTTATTTATTGATTTTAATCTATAATGATTGATGCTAGTTGCCATTGTTGTGTGTACTGTATTATAAGTAACGGTGCTGCTTGTAGAGGCTGCTATGATAGGTATTGATGTAGTATATGTTCTGCTGTCTTTATTAAACTACGTTTCATGGTGTGCTACATTTATTTGTCCTGCTATTATCTAATCCAATTGTACTTAGTTACCTTTTGGTATGGCTAAAAAATGAGTAATTTTTATGGGTTATCAATCCTTGGGATAAACCCAAGTCTATATAATGGTCTATTCGCCATCAATTGACATCATAAATGCTATTTGAGGTGGCAATCCTACGCTATTAGCATCGTTATCCCTAAAATTTGTTTCTCCATTTCCTACTATTTTAAAAGCGGTAAGCTCAAGATTTAGCAAGCAGCCATTGCCAATACCGCCTGCTCATGAACCTAAAAGCGAAGGAAGGCTTTTAAATTTTCCTTCGTTTGAAAGTACTACTGAATATTTGTTGGTGAATCGTAAATTTCCAAAATACAATTTTCTTTTT
>JAYSWO010000106.1:0-5528 GCA_043717975.1 Ferruginibacter sp.
TGCCGCTGTAGATGCTACAGGTAACAGTGGAGCAGGTGGTAATGGTGCGGCTGGAGTTGTAATAGTAACGACATATTTTTAAAACATGGATGGCTTAAAGAAGCCACTACCTCGTATTAAAGACTCTGACCTCTTTAATACACAAAAGCGAATACACGCTACGGCAATGGCTTAATGCCTTGTTAGCGTGTCTTCGCTTTTTTATTTGTCAGAGAAACAAAATTAATAATAAATACATACAGAATGAAAGAAGATTTAAAAGAAATTGAAAAAGTACAAAGTATGAAAACGCCCATAACTTATTATGGCGGCAAACAAAAGCTAGTTTCCAAAATTTTACCATTAATACCTGAACATAAATTGTATGCTGAGCCTTTTGTAGGTGGAGCTGCTGTGTTTTTTGGTAAACCTAAAGTGAAATAGAGGTGATTAATGATACAAATACTGAGCTAGTAAACTTTTATAAAGTTTTAAAAAATAATTATGTGGAACTAGAAAGTATGGTGAAGGTAACGCTTCATAGCAGGCGTTTGCATAAGGATGCACAAGTAGTTTATGATAACCCACATTTGTTTAGTGAGATAAAGAGAGCATGGGCAGTATGGGTACTAAGTACTCAAAGTTTCTGCGCTATGTTGGATGGTACATTTGGTTATGACAAGTCAAAGAATACAACTACAAAGAAGATAACAAATAAACGCAATGAGTTTTCTGAAGAATATGCGACTAGGTTGCAAAATGTGCAAATTGAGTGTGCTGATGCGCTTTATGTGATTAGTAGTAGAGACTCATTTAATACTTTCTTTTATTGCGACCCTCCATACTTTAATAGCAACTGTGGGCATTATGATGGCTATAGTGAACAGGATTATGAGAACTTGCTTGTTAGGCTATCTAATGTAAAGGGTAAGTTTTTATTATCTTCATACCCATCCGATATTCTTAAGAAGTATGTAAAGGCTAATGGATGGCATTATAAGTGTTTTGAGAGTGGTGTAAGCGTGAATGCTAAAGGAGGCTATTTAAAGAGAAAGTGGGAGATGCTTACGGCTAATTATGAGATTTAAATTAGTATTAAAGCCCTTTTGATTGATGTTCAAAAGGGCTTTTTATATATCAGCTTTATTTATCCCTTTCGATTTAAAAATATGAACGTTTCGATTTTTTGATTATAAAAGTACCGTTTACTACTATCAATGGCTCATTGTTTTTTTTATAAAATTCCGTGGGAGTTAATCTTCTATTAAATGTGGTATCCACATCAAAAATTAAATGAGGGTTACTTAAATCGGCCTCTATGTAATAAGCAATATTAGGTTTGCCTTCTATACTGTCATTTGTATAAAATAGTTGTAGGCCTTGTGGTAATTTATATAATGCTGTGTCTGCTTTTTGCCAATGTAATTGAGCATGGCTAGTAATGATGCTTAATGAAAATATGATGAGGGAAAGTATTTTTTTCATGGGTATGAAGGTAGATTTTTTTTAAACACATAGGAGCATAGGTGTATAGGAAAACCTAGAAAATGTTATTGAGTGAGCAATAAAAATTTGTCTATGAAACTCCTTTGGAGAAAAAAGATTTACTGATGAAAAGCGGCGGGATAGAAGCGGAAAGCCCACAGCGACGAAGGAGCGAGGACTTGAAGCGGATAGCCCGAAACGCTGCCGATTGAAAAACCAAAGCTAACCGCCCAAAAAAAACCCACAAACATTTTCACATTTATGGGATTGTTATTTTTTAAAAAAAATTTTCTACGCCAATACTTTATTTTCTACAAAACTTCTTAGCGTTGCAGCTATTCCATTTGCATCAATACCAATTTCATCATACAATTGTTTTGGTGTACCGTGCTCTACCAATCTATCGGGAATGCCCATTATTTTTACATCGGCTTTGTAGCCATGTGCATTCATAAATTCTAATACCGCAGAGCCAAAACCTCCAACGATTGTACCGTCTTCAATCGTAATTATCTTGTTGAATTTTGCAAATACTTCGTGCAGCATTTCTTCATCAATAGGTTTTGCAAAACGCATATCGTAATGTGCTGGGTTTATGCCTTCGTTTTTTACATCACGTATGGCTTCTGCCGCAAAATTACCGGGGTGACCAAAACTTAAGATGGCAATTTCTTCTCCATCTTTGAGCTTGCGACCAGTACCAATTTTTATTTCTTTCATTTCAGTACGCCACTCAGGCATGGTACCTTCGCCACGTGGGTAACGTATAGAAAATGGCAATTGATTTTTTTCTAATTGTGCCGTGTACATTAAATCTCTTAGCTCGCCCTCGTTCATAGGTGCACTCACGATCATGTGTGGTACGCAGCGCATGTAGGCTATGTCGTAGCAGCCGTGGTGCGTAGGCCCATCTTCGCCCACCAAGCCAGCTCTATCTAAACAAAAAATAACAGGTAGTTTTTGTATAGCCACATCGTGCACCACCATATCATAAGCTCGTTGCATAAAGCTGCTGTAGATATTACAAAATACACGCAAACCTTGCGTAGCCATACCTGCGCTAAGTGTTACTGCATGCTGCTCACAAATGCCTACATCAAATGCACGATTGGGCATGGCTTCCATCATAAACTTTAAGGAGCAACCACTAGGCATAGCCGGTGTAACACCCATTATTTTGTCGTTCTTTTCTGCTAGCTCAATGATGGTATGCCCAAATACATCTTGGTATTTTGGCGGCTGTGGAATATCAAATTTTTTCTTGGATATTTCCCCTGTTACTTTATCAAACAAACCTGGCGCATGCCATTTGGTTTGGTCTTTTTCTGCAAGGTCATACCCTTTTCCTTTTACTGTTTTTATGTGCAATAATTTCGGGCCAGGTATATCTCTAAGGTCTTGTAAAGTTTCAATAAGCTTTTCTACATTATGCCCGTCTATCGGCCCAAAATAACGGAGCTTTAATGCTTCAAACAAATTGCTGCTACTGCTTACCATACCTTTTATACCATCCGTTAATTTTGCAGCCATACCACGGGTAAAACTTTTGCCCACAGGCAGTTTGCCAAGTAAGTTCCACACATCGTCTCTCACTTTATTATAGGTGTGAGATGTGGTAATATCCGTTAAATATTCTTTAAGTGCTCCCACATTTGGGTCTATGCTCATACAATTATCATTGAGGATAATGAGCACATTGCTTTTTTCAATTCCTGCGTGGTTCATGGCTTCAAAAGCCATACCCGCCGTCATAGCACCATCGCCAATTACAGCTATATGTTGCCTGTCGGTTTCGCCTTTGTATTGGCTAGCCATGGCCATACCAAGCGCTGCCGAAATAGATGTAGAAGAATGCCCCACACCAAAAGTATCGTACTCGCTTTCACTTCGTTTTGGAAAACCACTTAACCCGTCTTTTTTTCTATTGGTTGGAAAATTATCTCTACGGCCGGTAAGAATTTTATGCCCGTACGATTGATGACCCACATCCCACACCAACTGATCGTATGGTGTATTAAAAACATAATGCAATGCCACAGAAAGTTCTATCACGCCCAAGCTTGCGCCAAAGTGCCCACCATAAACGCTTACCACATCAATAATATACTGACGAAGTTCATCTGTAACTTGTTGCATTTGCTCCTTGCTCAATTTTTTTAAATCGGCAGGGCTATCAATTTTTTGTAAGAGTGTACCAGGTTTAATGTCCATTTGTGTCATAATATAAGCGGCAAATTTAAACTTTTAATAGTTAGTATTTCCCTAAATGTACGCTCTTTTTTTTGTATTGGCTTTGCTTGGTTGCATATTTGCTTGGTGAATTTCTAATAAGTTGAAGAGAAAAACCGCAGAGAAGCTAAGAACAGGGAGTTTACGCAGAGATTCTCAGCGTAAACTCTTTTAACTCATTTCTCTGCGGTAAAAAAACTACGAAGTAGTTTCAAAAATTTGTTTTTAGACAGCTTCTAAGTCTTTAACCAAATCATCGAGACCAATTTCTTCCAATACCTTTCTTTCTGATGTACCGTGTGCTTTATGCCATTTTATAAGCCTAATAAAACCATCGGCAATTTCTATTCCTGTAATATCGCCATCATCAAAACAACAGCAGCCAGTGTTAAAGTACGAAGGTTTTATACGTTCCTGATTTTTGCCAGGTATAATATTAGATGGATGATTGTAATACCTACCCGATGCAAATACAGGTACATGTGTATGACCTGTTACAAGAATACAATTTTGTTGTAACCCACTCCATTCGCTCATCATAATATTGTGCTCATTGCGTAGCGAAAAATCTTTGCTTGGGGTATTTACTTTTACTTTTAAATAACGTTGCAATGGCAACCAAACATGTGCAACAATCCATGTACTAAAGCCATTATTATCGCTCATAGCATCGCCTTGGTGCCCATGGGTGAGAAATATTTTTAAAATATTTTCTGCGTTTTTTAAATGAATAACAATGCCTTCATACACAGGTAAGGGCATGGTAAAATATTTTCTGAGCAAGAAAAAAATATCTGGTTTGTTTTTCCAAATGAGGTCGTGATTGCCAAATGTTTTGTAAAATCTATCCGGATGAAAAGCAGCTTCTGCAGCTAAAGCTTTTTTATTGGCTGGTAATATTTTTTCGGGCCTAAATTTCCAAAGCTCTTCGCTATCGCCAAGGTCTATAAAACTAAATTGGTTTTCGTTGTAATGTTCTAATGCGGCAATATAATTCCGTTCGCATTTTTTAAAATCATCTGCTGCGCTTTTATCGCCTTTGTGTTGGTCGCTAAAAATGATGAATTTAGCAGCGGCTACTTCTACGGAAATTAATTTTACCCGAGTATCTGTATCATCTGGGGCAGAAGCATATAAATCGGTAAGCGATGCAAATACAATGTCTTTTTGTGGTGCTGCTGAAAAACGATGCGCCATCCAACGAATGGGACGTTTAAACAAATATTGTAAAAATTTCTTCATTAAACTGCTACATTTTTTCGCTGAAAATATTATCTACAACTGGTAGTTTGGAAGACGCTTTATGTTCTACTATCAAAATAAAACAACAATAGATCATTATTAAAAGTGTAACTAAAGATATACAATGTATTTGTAATAAATTGAGTAATGCCTTTCTCTGGCGAAATATCAACACAACGATTCATATGGTATAAATTATTTATATGAAAGCCTAATTTTTCAGATTTTTTATACGCTAATCGTACATTTTGACACGCCTATGCCCAAAACTGCACGTTTATGAATTAGTAACGTTGAAATACAGGCAAAATGAATATGTTTGTAAAAACTATTATTCATATGAGAAAGAACTTTTTATGTAAGCTACTGAGCATTGTTGCTGTAACAGTTTTATTTTTTACAATTGGTTGCAAGCGCACCGAAATACCTGTAACTCCCGATCCTACACCTACAAATCCAATAAGTGGACCTGTAAACGACGCTGCACAAGTAACCGCAAGTGTAAGTGGTATTGTGCTAGATGAAACCAATGCACCCATTGCAAACGCAGTAGTAACAAGTGGTACAGCTACTACAACCACCAATACAAATGG
>JAYSWO010000107.1:0-2189 GCA_043717975.1 Ferruginibacter sp.
GCGTAATACAATCGTCAATGTTGTTTAGTAAAATAGCTCTACTGTTTTCCATTGCTTTTGCAGCTATGTCTTTTCTTGGCAATGCTTCCAACTGTTTTGTAATCTCTACCAATGTTTCATCCATTACTTTTTCGTTGTTACTTAATAATATCACTTGGCTATCTGCACCATGCTCTGCTTGCGATAATAAATCTGCAGCCACAAATACCGGATTACAACTATCATCTGCTATTACCAATACTTCACTTGGTCCAGCAGGCATATCAATGGCTATGCCAAAATTTTGTGCCATTTGTTTTGCTGCGGTTACGTATTGGTTACCTGGTCCAAAAATTTTATTTACTTTTGCAATGGTTTCTGTACCAAAAGTCATAGCGGCTATGGCTTGTATGCCACCAACACTGTAAATTTTTGTAATGCCCACCAATGCTGCGGTATAGAGTATGGCTGCATTTATTTTACCTTCATTATTTGGTGGTGTACACAAAATAATTTCTTTGCAACCTGCAAGCATAGCTGGAATGCCCAGCATCAACACAGTAGAAAAAAGCGGCGCACTTCCACCTGGAATATAAATGCCTACTGTTTCAATAGCTCTATTTTCTCTCCAACAAACCACGCCTTTCGTTGTTTCTATTTTTTCTACAGGTCGTTTTTGTGCTTCATGAAATTTGCTTATATTGTTTTTGGCCAGTTGTATCGCTGCTTTTAATTCATCCGATAACTGCAATGCTGCATTTCTAATATCATCTTCACTTACAGTTAAACTAGCCAATTCTACCTTGTCAAAAGTTTTGCAATATTGCAATACCGCTTTATCTCCATTTTGTTTTACCTCTTCAAAAACGGTATTTACCAGTTCATTCAACGATGCTTTTTCTGCAGTTGGTCTAGTAGTTAAGCTTTTCCAGTCTTTCTTTTCGGATAATATTATTTTTTGCATTTGCTATAATTTATTTTTATTCACTTCGTGAAAAATATTAGCCACGAATAACACTAATTATCACTAATAAAAACATTCGTGTTCATTCGTGCCATTTGTGGCTGCCCACTCACAAAATCATCTTCTCTATTGGCACCACCAAAATCCCTTCCGCACCCAGTACTTTCAATTTATCTATCACTTCCCAAAACTCATCTTCTTTAACTACGGAATGTATGCTACTCCAGCCTGCTTCTGCCAATGGTAAAACAGTGGGTGATTTAGCACCGGGCAATAAGGCTGAAATAGCTACTATGGCTGTATTTGGAGCATTCAATAAAATGTATTTATTTTCCGAGGAGGCTTGTACCGCTTTTATTCTGAACAACAGTTTATCTAAAATGGCTTGCTTATCTGTATTTAAATTTTTATTGGCAATTAACACAGCCTTGCTTTTTTTTACCACTTCCACCTCCTTCAATCCATTCATCAAAAGTGTACTACCAGTACTCACAATATCAAAAATACCATCTGCCAAACCTATACCAGGGGCTATTTCCACGCTACCTCCTATTTCTTCTATTTCTACGGTAATATTATTCTCAGTAAAATATTTCTGCAAAATTTTAGGGTAACTCGTAGCCACTTTTTTGTTGTTAAAAAAAGACAATCCAGTGTAGTTTTCATCTTTAGGTATAGCAAGAGAAAGTTTGCAACCTGCAAAACCTAAGTTTTCTACAGTAAGCACATCCTTATCTTTTTCCCATACTTCATTTTCGCCAAGTATGCCTATATCTGCTACACCTTGTTCTACATATTGCGGTATATCATCGTCTCGCAAAAACAACACTTCTATCGGAAAATTAGCCGCAGCCGTTATCAATTTTCTATCGCCATTGGGCAATTTTATACCGCATTCTTTTAAAAGCTCCAACGATTTTTCTGATAGCCTACCAGCTTTTTGTATGGCAATTTTTAGTTTACTCATGTCTAATTTTTTTGCTGAGTAAAAGAGAAAGGCTGTAGTTAGTACAAACAAAAACCCCATCTGTTACTCAGACGGGGTTTTGAAATATTTTGTAGTTTACATATATCATTAACACCTAGCCTGAGGGCAAGTATGGCAATGATGATGATGTAAAATTATTGTGTACATATTTGTTTATTAGAATGCAAATGTAAACGTAGAAATTTATTGAGCCAAATTTATTTAGGGTGCATATAAAATTGTCACTATTCAAATTAGAGGTAACAGCTCTTTGAAAGT
>JAYSWO010000108.1:0-5504 GCA_043717975.1 Ferruginibacter sp.
GTTGATAGATTTTTTACGATTCAATGTTCACTTCTTAAGTGATATTTATCGCCAGCAGCCCATCAGTGGCCCAAACATGAATAACCGGATGGAGTACCGCCCGCTGGAAGGCTTTGTATTTGCATTAACGCCATTTAATTTTACTGCAATCGGAGGTAACCTTCCCACATCTGCAGCCATGTGCGGTAATGTAGTAATTTGGAAATGCGCCAATACACAGGTGTACAGCGCACAAATGTTCATAAAAATTTTAAAAGAAGCAGGATTACCAGATGGCGTTATCAATTTGGTTTTTATAGATGGTCCAACGATTGGAGAAGTAATTTTTAAGCATCCTGAATTTGCAGGATTGCATTTTACTGGCAGCACAGGCGTGTTTAATAAAATGTGGGAAACAATAGGTAAGAACACACCAATTTACAAGTCATACCCACGCATTGTAGGCGAAACAGGAGGCAAAGATTTTGTAATAGCACACAAAAGTGCCAATGTGGATGCTGTAGTAACGGCACTTGCAAGAGGTGCATTTGAATACCAAGGACAAAAATGCAGTGCGGCTAGCCGTGCATACATACCGAGCAATATGGCTGCAGAAGTAAAAAAGAAATTGGTAGAGATGGTAAAAACCATGAAGATGGGTACGGTAGAAAACTTTACCAACTTTGTAAATGCGGTGATAGATGAAAAAAGTTTTGATAAATTGGAAGGCTACATAAAAAATGTAAGGAAGCGTGAAAGCGGCGCAAAAATATGGGTAGGAGGTAAGTGTGATAAAACGGAAGGCTATTTTATAGAACCAACGGTTATTGAAGCTAGCAATCCGTATTATGTAACCATGTGTGAGGAGCTATTTGGCCCAGTACTTACCGTGTATATTTATGATGAAAATAAATATGAAGAAACGTTGAAATTGGTAGATAGCACATCTCCTTATGCGCTTACAGGTGCTGTACTTGCGCAAGATAGATATGCCGTAGAGCTGGCAGTAAACAAACTAAGAAATAGCGCTGGTAATTTTTACATAAATGATAAACCAACTGGCGCTGTGGTAGGCCAACAACCATTTGGTGGGGCAAGAGCTAGTGGTACAAACGATAAAGCAGGTTCTATGCTTAATTTGTATCGTTGGCTCAGTGCTCGTACGATTAAAGAAACATTTGTACCACCAGTGGATTATGGATATGCGTTTATGGAGGAGGCGTAAAATTGAACTTTATATGAAATTATTTTTGGCAGTAATTCTGGTGTTTTATTTCAATTTTTCATTTGGACAAAACACACTAAAAATTGAATACAAGCAAACATATATTGGTGAGCAACCAAAAGATATTACATATTGGGGTGATGGTAGTACAACAATTACAAACTCAAATATCGAATTGCCTAAAGTAAGAATGTTAGTTAATGACTCAATGGCACACATACATTATTTTCGTAAGGGAGTTGACCCGCTAAAAAAGAAGCAAAAGGTTTTTGGCGAAAAATTAATACATCATGGTACATTTTTAGATTTTTTAAATTTAAATTTCTATGATGAATCTAGTTTGAGTGATCTGCCCAATTACCTTATAAAAAAAACTTGTGGTGATACACTAAACTGGGTAATTCTTTCAAAAAATACTAAAACCATATTAAGTTATAAATGCATTGGAGCACTTGCTATTAATAAAAAAAATGATAGTATTTTGGTTTATTTTACAAATGATTTTAAATCGAAAAAGGGGTTTTTATTTTATGAGGGAGTTCCAGGAATTGTACTCGAATCATTTGACCAACGATATGGAGATGGGCGTCATTTTGAAGCAACGAAAATAGAAGAGATTGAATTGGAACTGAAGAGCCCAAAATGTGACAACATAATTTCTTGTGAAGATTATCAAGTTTTAATAAAAAAGCGTAATGAACATTTGGGAGGAAATTTATTTATCCGAAAAACAACTACCACGACCATTAAGCAATTTCAATATTAATAGCAAATTTTCTAGTAAATTATCTCCATCAATATCGGCTTTTTCCCTTGCTTGCTAACATACCCTTTCAATGTTTGTAAAAATTTTGTAGATACCATTGGGCAGCCATAGCTAAAACAAATGGGCCATTCGTTTTGTTGCTCATCTGGCACGCATGTATGGCCATGTAGTACAATCGCTCTTTCAAAAGCCTTGTTGTTTGTGCTATCTAGCCCAGTAAGTTTATACGAAAAACCATACATGCCTTTGTAAGAACCACCAATTTTATATTTGCCCAACGAGGAGCAACGACTATCTGGCACGTTTGAAAAAACAAGTTCTCCTTTAAAAGTTTCTGAGCCAGTACCATGTGCTACAAAGCCTGCGTTTACAAGAGAATCTTTTTTTAAATTGTACACAAAAAATCTTTTTTTGTAACTAGCAATTCGCATGTCTATCACAAATGCATAGTCTTGATTGCACTTATTTTTTGTAGCATATTCTTTTAATGCATATTGCGTATTTTTTACCCTTCGCATTTCTGTATTCATCTCAAAAGAGGGTACAGCATAGGTTGGCGAAGATGTGGTATTTTTTTCTGAAGAAAGATTTGCAGTACCCATTGATATAGGTTTTGCAATACCTTGTATTTTTTTATATTTCAAATAAAAAAACACATTGCCTGCAAGCAACAATACTATTAAAACTGCCGTAGCTTTTTTTGACATTTTAGTAGAAATAATTTTGGCAAATTTTTTTACAGTACAATAGTAATTGTTTTTGTGTAAAACTCTGTAAGAAACAAAAAATAACTTTGTTAAGAAATTTGAAGGATATTGCTTAATTTCTTATAAAGCTCATCTGGCATAAAAGGTTTTTGTACTACGTCAATAAACCCTTTTTTTACAAGATACTCTTGCATATTTTCAAAAGAGGCGGCTGTTAAAGCTACCACAGGTATAGCGGGTGTTTTTTCTTTTATTAATGATGTAGCTTCATAGCCATCCATAATAGGCATATCTAAATCCATTAAAATAATATCGTATTCATTGGTTAAAGCAGCATCTACTGCTTCTTTTCCATTTTCTACTATCGTTACTTTGGCATCCCATTTTTCTAAAAAACGCTTTGCTACAATTTGGTTTACCTTGTTATCTTCTGCCAATAATATTTTTGTATCAGGCAATGAGTAATTGATCGTTGTTTTTAAATCAATTTTATTTTTGGATATAAAAGATGATTTTTTGAGCGCTACTTCAAACCAAAAATTAGAACCTTTGCCAAGTTCACTTTCTACCTTTAATTTGGAATGCATTAAATGTAAGATTTTCTCAGATATGGTAATGCCTAATCCTGTGCCACCAAATTTACGGGTAGTATTTTCATCTGCTTGTGTAAAGCTTTCAAATATTTTTTCTTGATGACTTTTATGAATGCCAATACCACTATCGGTTACAGAAAAAAGTACATTTGTTAAACCTATATCTTCTTTATTGTCTTTTATCGTTATAATTAATTTTATAAAGCCCTTTTCTGTAAACTTAATAGAGTTGCCTATTAAGTTTATTAATACTTGGCTTAGCTTTATTTCATCTCCCATTAAAAAAATATCGGCATCTCCATTTACTTCTATTGTAAAATCTATCTTTTTTAATTTGGCTGGATTTTCAAATATGAATTGTAACTTCCTTATGAATAAGATTAGGTTAAATCTACTATCATTAAGCATCGTTTTTTCTGCATCTATTTTAGAAATATCCAAAATATTGTTTACTACACCAAGTGTATGGTCCGATAATGTTTTAAGGGTTTCAAAATTTTGTTTTTGTTCTGGCAAATAAATTTCATCTAGCATTATGTTGGTAATGCCAACAATGCCATTCAACGGTGTTCTAAGCTCATGGCTCATATTGCTCAAAAATCTTTCTTTTGCATGAGAGGCCTCTTCGGCTTTTTGTTTTGCTTCTACCAATAACTTCTCTGCAGCTACCTTGCTGGTAATATCTGTACAAGTAAAAGTGGCACCTATTATTTTATTGTGTTTTACTTCATAAATAGGTGTTGCTTTTAATTCATAGTCTTTGTTATTAAATGAAAAAGATTCAAATATCATTTCTCCACTTAACACCCTTGTGTAATGCTCTTTTAAATGAGATGGAATAGGTGCAGATGATAAGTATTCTTTTATGTTGCTGTCAACTTTTACATCAGGCATTCCCAACCCATATTTAGCAAAATCTATAAAAGCTTTATTTAGTGTAAGGATATTATATTTTGCATCTATACTCCATATGCCGCCAATAGCATTGTCTAGTGTAGTTTGTAGGCCCACACTTTGTGTTATCAATTTATTTTGTTTAAAACCCGAATTTATAATCATATAGGCGGCATACAAGGAAAATAGTAAAAAGCTAACTAATAAATTTGCAATGCGCATATGATTAATAATGTCATTACTCCAAGCTTGTGTACTAAAATGGGAATAACCATACAGCTCTGCAAATAGTACAAAACCAAGCGGCATTAGTAAATATACAATTACAGAAACGGTATTTCTTCTAATAGAAAAAATATTAAATGCAGTAGGTAAAAAAGCAAAATAATACAAACTTGTATAGGCAAATTTGCCATAAAAAAGGTCATACCAAAAAATGGTTCCATATATCGCAAAAAGAAAAAGATATTTGGCTAGTGCGGCCATATTGTAATACACCAACATAAATGTCATCCAAAAAACAGCTTGCACTACAATGTTAGAAAAAATAAAAAATGTATAATGACTTTGATAAATGAATAGCCCTACAATCGTATTTATAAGAATGGTTAAATATGAAAACATCCAAATCATATTAAAATATACGACCTGCCTTATATCAACATTATGTTGTAAGTGCTTACAACCATTTTGCCTTATTTTCAAAAACAGTTTAATCATTCATCATACATTTATTAAGGAATGCTAAATTTACAACGTAAATGTAGCTTAATTATTGTTTTCCAATCTAATACATTCCTATTTTCTTTTAATGACTCATATAAATTTATTTGAATATTATATTAAATAGATATTTATTTTAGAGATATAAAAGAGAAAAGTAAATAACTTCGCCTTATGCAACTTCTTATATCTCACACAAAGCTACAACTCATTATTAATAGGCTTGCGCAGCATCTTATTGAAAATGATGAAAACATAAGCGAAATCATTTTTGTTGGACTTCAACCACGTGGTGTGTATGTAAGCGATAAAATTACTGAACAAATAAAAAAACTTTGTCCAAACGAAGAAGTAAAATATGGCCTACTCGATATTACTTTTTATAGAGACGATGTTCGCAGCGAAATACACGTACCCAATAAAACAGACATTCCCTTTTCGATAGACGGAAAAAAGGTAATTTTAATAGACGATGTATTATACACAGGTAGAACCATTCGTGCAGCATTAGATGCCTTGCAAGATTTTGGACGCCCAAAAAAAGTAGAACTTTGTGTATTGGTAAATAGAAGATTTGACAGAGAGCTACCCATACAACCTGATTATTGTGGCTTGGT
>JAYSWO010000109.1:0-2188 GCA_043717975.1 Ferruginibacter sp.
GGTACAGTGTAACCCGTACGACGATTTAGCAAACCGTTCCTTTCGGCCACTCAGGCATCTCTCCTTTCAGTTAAGGGTTGCAAAAATACATATCCATAACTTAATACCCAAATGAATTTGTAGTTTTTCCAAAGTTTTTTTTAACGGCTGTTTTTTATACCTACAATTTGTTTCCTTCTGTAGGAAAAATTACTATTGGTTTAAATGTTTTTGCTTCTTCAAAATCCATTAAAGCATAAGAAATAACAATAACCACATCTCCTTCTGCTCCTTTACGTGCCGCAGGCCCATTAAGGCAAACTACCCCACTCCCTCTTTTCCCTTTTATTAAATAAGTTTCAATTCGTTCCCCATTGTTTACGTTTACCACTTGTATTTTCTCATGCTCTATCATATTGGCAGCATCCATTAAATCTTCATCCAGTGTTAAACTACCCACATAGTTTAGGTTTGCCTCCTTTATAACCGCTCTATGTACTTTGGATTTTAAAATCTGTATTTGCATTCCTTTTTTTTGTGCAAAGGATAAATATTTTATCTAAATTTTGTAATTTTACGTATAATACTAAAAAGTGGGATTTGTAGAGTAGTACTTTCTATTCACAGTAGCTTAATTGTAAAAGAATTTGTATACTTTCATTATTGCAATTAGTCTTCGGTAATAAAAAGTAATTTTACGAAATAGGCAATAAAAGTAGTTGTTTATCGTTAATATACGTAGTATAACCTCTCAAAACGAATAGAAATATGACGAATACCACAGATTTTCAAATAGACAAAGAATTCTTACAATCTTATTATAAAGAGTTGGTAAACGAAGTGGGCGAAATATTTCAACTTTTTTTAGAGGAAACACCCTCAGATATTTATCTGATAAATGAAAATTTTTCTACAGGAAAATATAAAGAAGTAGCAGAAGTGTTACACAAGATTGCCCCATGTTTTTACAATGTTGGGTTACCTACTTTAACTCCCAAAATACGTGCCATAGAAGTTTGTATACATGCAGGAGAAATAGACAATGCCAAATCTCAAATGAAAAGTTTTGAAACAGAGCTAAACGAATTTATGCCTTCTGTTATTCAGGAGCATAAAAGACTTATTGCTTGTGATAACTTAGCTTAATCCTTACAATTTCACTTTTTTCAAAATTTATTGTTCGGTAATTTAATGCTGAAGTCTTTACCGATGGTAATAGATGCGTTAGAGATATTATTTATTGTTGAAGTAAGTTTTATTTCTTCTTTGATATACAATCGTACTCCCATTTATTCTTGCATAAAAATGCTTGAACCGATGTTTTACCTCTGCGATAGTACCCCAATAAAAAATGACAGTGGTTTCCCCTCTAAAATAAGTGTTATTAAATACCGCATTACCCATTCCTACTTTTAGCCTAAGCCCAATATCCATTTTGCCCATTGTAAAAACCAAATCGAAGGCTGTAATAATATTATAGGCACCGGTACGGTATATTCATTTATTTCAAAACATTTTCACATGACAATGTAAAATTTTTGTACACAGGGTAAGCGGATTTTACTTTAAACGCTGCAATACTAGGAGAATTTATTTGATGAAAATAGATTGACATATCTGCTTTAATTTCATAATCTAGTTTTCCCATCTTAGCTGTGTATATAATTTCAATATATTGCTCGTCAAATGCTACGGGCTTGATATATATCTATTTGGGAACTTTTTTTGGCACATAATTTATATTACAAGCAGATCTTTATTTATTTATTAGCTCATATATTAAAATATTACTAATTTTTGTGTATTTAGATCTTAATTATTAAAATCACTTAAAAAAGTACTATATTTGCCATCCTTTTCTAAGGAAGATTATTAACAATATTTACTAACAACCAAAAAATTTCTATTTTATGGCTGTAAAAATGAGATTACAAAGACATGGGTCTAAAAAAAGACCATTTTACTTCATCGTTATTGCGGATGCCCGCAGCCCTCGTGATGGTAAATTTATTCAAAAATTAGGTTCTTACAATCCTTTAACGGTTCCTGCTACTATTCAGATAGACCGTCAAAAAGCGTTGGATTGGTTACAAAAAGGTGCTCAACCCACTGATACTGTACGCCGTATTCTTTCGTTTAAAGGTGTATTGTTCCTTAAACATTTGCTACGTGGAGTAGGCCTTGGCTTATTTGATGAAGCAACTGCAAT
>JAYSWO010000110.1:0-5494 GCA_043717975.1 Ferruginibacter sp.
TGCATCGTTCATATGTAAGCAACGTACACGCATCAACCCAAATAACTCTCCACTTTGCTCATAACGATAACAAGTACCATACTCTGCAAGCCTGTATGGCAGGTCTTTATAGCTCTTTGGCTCCGCATCATATATTTTGTGATGGTGTGGGCAGTTCATGGCCTTTAAATAATATTTTGTACCATCCAATTCCATTGGAGGATACATACTATCTGCATAGTAAGGCAAATGCCCACTCGTTAAATACAAATTTTCTTTGGCAATATGTGGTGTAACTACACGCTTGTATCCTGCCGCTTCTTCTGTTTCTTTTGCCAATCTTTCAAGCTCTTCAATAATGATGGTACCATTGGGCATCCATAAAACCAACCCTTGGCCAATATCATCATCCATGGTGTAAATGCTCAATTCTTTTCCAAGCTTGCGATGGTCTCTTTTCTTGGCTTCTTCTAGCATCAACAAATGCTCATCCAATTCTTTTTGATTGGGAAAAGAAATACCATACACCCGTGTCAATTGTTTATTCTTTTCATCTCCTTTCCAAAATGCACCAGATACACTTGTAAGTTTTATGCCTTTTATGAAAGATGTATTGGGAATATGTGGACCACGGCATAAATCTGTAAAATCGCCTTGAGTATATAAAGTAATACCGCCATCTTCCAAATTGCTCAGCAAATCTAATTTGTACTCATCTCCTTTTTCAGTAAAATAACTTACCGCATCGGCTTTACTTATTTCTTTTCTTACAAAAACACTATTATTTTTAGCAAGTTGTGTCATTTTCATTTCTAAAACCTCTAAATCTGCTTCTGTCAATACACTATCTCCCAAATCCATATCATAATAAAAGCCAGATTCTACAACAGGACCGACCCAAAATTTTGCATGAGGAAAACGAGATTGTACCGCCTCAGCCATTAAATGCGCTGTAGAATGACGAAAGGTTGACTTTGCCTCTGTATCGTCCCAGGTTAATAATTTTAATGATGCATCGTCGTTTATAGCACGGGTGGCATCCCACACCTCGCCATTAATACTTGCTGCTAGTACTTTTCGTGCTAGTCCTTCGCTAATAGATTTTGCTACATCCATTGCGCTTGTGCCTTTTTCGTATTCTCTTACGGAACCATCTGGTAGAGTTATCTTTATCATTATTGTTTTTTCCTATACTTTTATGAATTGCAAATTTAACGAAGTCTTTGCTATTAAGAAAGCATAAATAGTAGTTACTTGCAGGTATAAAAATATAATTTTGCATAAAATCTTTATAAAAATGAATAAATTTTTATTGTTATCTTTTTTTATCCTTAATACTACCATTGCCTTTACTCAAAATTTTACTGGTCAGTGGAAAGGCGAATTTGTTGACAATAGTTCGATTGTATCATGGGGCAGCAACCGCTGCGATTATGTAATAGACTTAGATGTAAAAGGAACAGAAGTTACAGGATACTCATATACTTATTTTACAGATAATGGTAAAAAATATTATACGATTTGTAGACTTGAAGGAACTGCTGATAAAAAACGAAAATTCATTGAGGTAACAGAAACTGCCCGAACAAAAACCAATGTGCCTGTAGATGTGACCAATAGTTTTCAAATACATAAACTCTATTGGCGTACGGAAGGCAACAATGAAATATTAGAAGGAAAATGGGTGCCTGCACCGGGGCAAGGAAGCAAAGGAACAGGCTTTGGTACTACACTATTATCGAAGCGTCAACTTAGTGAAATTTCTCCGCTAGCTAAAAAATTAAATTCTAAAAAAGATCCAAATAATTCTCCTGAAAAATCTTTACTTGGCATGAATAATACAAAGCCAAGTTATAAAAACCCAGCAAAAATAACAGCTCCAATAGCGAAAATAACACCCAAAAATACAGAAAAACTTATTATCAAAACACCTGCAAAACCCATTGTAAAAACACCTGTGGTAGTTACAAAGAAAGATACCGCTATCAAACCAATAATTGCCGCAAAACCAATAACCCCTAAACCATTGCCAGCTGGTTTTGAAAAAAGAAGCAATAATATTTTGCAAACAGTAAATGTAGAAAATGCAAGCGTAAAAATAGAGTTGTACGATAATGGTGATATTGATGGTGATAGTGTTTCTTTATTTTACAATGGCAAAGTATTGCTAACACATAAAAAATTAACTACTCAACCAATAACGTTGGATTTACCTGTAAATAATGATGATGTAAACGAATTGGTAATGTATGCCGATAACCTAGGCACGATACCTCCTAATACTGCGCTAATGATTGTAACAGACGGAAACAAACGCTATGAAGTGAGGGTTACCTCTGATCTTAAAAAAAGTGGAACGATACGATTTGTACATAATAAGTAGGAAGTAGAAAAAATAATAGATATATTTTAAAAGGCAGCCAAATATGGTTGCCTTTTTTTTAGTCGGGTGGACAAGATTCGAACTTGCGACCCCTAGACCCCCAGCCTAGTGCGCTACCGGGCTGCGCCACCACCCGAAATATATTTTTGCAAAATAAATGAAAATATATTTTATGAGTAGTTTTTTTTAAATTTTAATCGTTTCAGTGATCAAAATCGTTTATGCAAAAAAATAAACGATATGTATTCAAAAAAAATTACCAAACAAGTAAGCATTATTGCTAGCATTTTATCTCTTATAATGATAGTTGGTACAAGCTGTAAAAAAGATAATGAAGAAATAATAATCATACCTGAAATTCAACCAACTATTATTGTAAAGCCCAATGTTCTTTTCTACGGGCTTACAGATAATAATCAACTTATAAAATATAATGCGGATAATGCTGAAGCACCTTTTGCACCAATAACAATAATTGGTTTACAAGCAAGTGAAAAAATAATGAGTATTGATTTTAGACCTGCTACTGGGCAATTGTATGGATTGGGAAGTACAAGTAGATTGTATCAAATCAATTTAAACACTGGTAATGCTGTTGCCATAGGAACTACCACTTTTACGCCTGCGTTAAATGGTACAATAGCGAATATAGATTTTAATCCCACAGTAGATAGAGTAAGGCTTGTAACCAACGCATCGCAAAATTTAAGATTACACCCCGAAACCGGTGCTGTGGCAGCAACCGACTTAAACATAAATGGTGCTACCAATGCAGCTATAACTTCTATTGCATATACAAACTCTATAGCTGGTGCAGCTACTACGGAGTTATTTGATATTGATGTTACATCAAAAAAACTTTTTAAACAAATACCACCCAATGATGGTGTATTGGTAGAAGTAGGCACGCTGAATGTAAATTTTGCAGGAAAAGCGGGCTTTGACATTACGCCTGATAACAGTATTGCGTTGGCTACTTTTTCAGTAGATGGCTCTACAAAACTTTATAGCATAAACACTGCTAATGCAAATACCACATTTATTTCTACCATTACTGCTTCTATTATTGATATAGCCATACCTACAAATGATGTGGCTTATGCCATAAGCGATGCAGGTATGTTTCAAATTTTTAATCCAACAAAAATTAGCGCTCTTATTAACAAACCAATTACAGGTTTGGCAGCAGGTGAGAATATTGTAGGCATAGATTTTAGACCTCTAAATGGGCAACTTTATGGAATGGCGATGACCAGTACAGGAGCCGCACGCTTAGTGAGTTTTAATTTAAGTACTGGAGCGGTAACAGCCGTTGGTACTGGTTTTAATATCATGAGTGGTACAAGTGCCATTGGGTTTGATTTTAACCCTATTGTTGATAGAATAAGATTGGTAACCAACCTTGGGCAAAATCTTCGTTTAAACCCAATAGATGGAACCCTTGCTGCTACCGATGCACCATTAAACCCAAGTACGCCTTCTATTAATGGAGCAGCTTATTCCAATAATTTTGCAGGAACCAATAGCACTACACTTTTTGTATTGGATGCCTCAAAACTATATGTGCAAATACCTCCAAATGCAGGAACTTTAGTAGAAATGGGTAATTTATCTCAAACGGCTGATGCTCAAAACGGATTTGACATAGGAGGCAGAAGCAATAATGGTTTTGCTATTTTCACTATTGGTACTACAAGTAAATACTATAGCATAAATCTAACAAATGGAACTACAATGAGCAGCGTAGACTACCCCAACAAAGTTGTAGCAATGGCAGTAGGATTGGGTTTTTAATTTGAGCCATAATATTCTAAAAAAGTTGTCTTATGGGCAACTTTTTTAGTTACTGAAATGTATGCAACAACTCTGTTTCTTTTCCTATAATATCAACCAAGGCTTCATACAAATCATCCAAATCTTCCTGCGTATTAAATGCTTGTATGCTGTAGCGAATAAAGAGCATATCATTGTGCGGCATTACTGGCACTTCTATTTTGTATTTGTTAAACAACAATGCTTTTAAAGCCAAAGGATCTTTTGAATTTATGGGAATGCTAAACATTTGCCCAATAAAATCTTTTGTTATAGGGCTTATAGGCTTTGTTTGTAGCAAATCACAAAAGCGTTTTGCATTACCCATTACAATGTCATTGCATGTTGCTCTTACCGCTTCCCAATTATTGTCTTGCATAAATTGTATAGCAGCAGGTATCGTTAAAAAAGCCGAGAAGTCTCTTGTGCCCTGCATTTGATGATAATCTATAAACTGAGAATGCGATGGATAAATAGCATCGTAACCCCAACTAACCACTAGTGGATCAAACAGATGTTGCAATTCATTTTTTACATACAAGAAAGAGCTTCCTTTACTAGTCATCATCCATTTATGACAAGCACCTGTATAAATATGTGCTTGTAAAGATTGCAAATTTACATCTACCTGCCCGGGTGCATGTGCGCCATCTATAAAAATTAAAATGCCTTTTTCGTTTGCATAATCGCAAATTTCTTGCACTGGCAGTATAAGCCCTGTTGCACTGGTAATGTGATCTACAAAAATAAGTTTGGTTTTTTCATTTACGCCCGCAAAAAAATCTTGTAAAAAACTTTCTTTGCTAGCAATGGGTAAATTTATTTTTTGTTGTACATATTTTGCACCTGCTTTATTGCAATAATATTCCCATGTTCTATCGCATGCGCCATAGCCTAGGTTTGTGGCAAGCACTTCATCACCTGCTCGTAGTTTCAAACTTTTAGCTACAATATTTACTGCATAGCTAGGGTTAGTTACCATTACCACATCATCTGCATGGCAGCCAATAAACTTACTCAATGCCTCACGAGATTGTTGTAAGTATTTTATGCCATTTACGGTAATAAATTGTACTGGATTATATTCAAGTTCTCTTTGCCATTTTTGATAGTTATCAAAAACTGGTTTTGGACTTGCGCCAAAAGAACCAAAGTTTAAAAAAGTAATATTAGGTTTAATTAAGAATTGAGTTGTAAGATTTGACATTAAAGAATTATTGAGAATCATTATTAAATTTTATGATTTATAGTAAGTAATTGAGAAATGATGGTTTTGATTTATGCATACCGAATGGTTAATTGTGAATTACTTACTTTTTA
>JAYSWO010000012.1:0-6344 GCA_043717975.1 Ferruginibacter sp.
TATAGAAGCACTCATTTTTGCTAGCGATAAAGCATTATCAGCTGCAGAAATTACAGAGCTAATAAATACAGCTCTCGGTTTTATAGAAGACCGTGCAGATACCGAGCAAGTGCAAGCTGCCATCGATGGTATTAAAGAAAAATACGATAGCGAGTTTTATGCTTTTGAATTAAAGCAGAGTGGCGGTGGCTGGCAGTTTTTGACAAAACCTGAATATCATAAAACAGTTGCATTAATAAATGGAGATAAATTTATAAAAAGATTATCTACCGCATCGTTGGAAACCCTAAGTATTATTGCGTATAAGCAACCCATTACCAAAAGTGAAATAGAAAGCATACGTGGTGTAAACTGCGATTATGCGGTACAAAAATTATTGGAAAAAGATTTGGTAATTATCAGTGGCAGAAATGAAGATGCAGTTGGTAAGCCATTAATTTATTCTACTTCTAAATCTTTTATGGATTATTTTGGCATAAACAGTGCGGATGAATTACCAAAAATAGACGAAGTATTTATGGAAGAAATGGTTAGAGCTACACAAGTAAGCGAGCTTGAGCAAGAAGAAGCTGTACATATACATGACGTAGTAGGTGAAGCAGGCGAATTGCACATAGCAGAAGGCGAAGTGCCTACGCATATACATGTAGAAGCGCATAACGAAGAAGTGACTTTAGTAGAAGAAAATAATGTAGAAGAAATGGAATATGTAGCAGAAAATAATGTAGAAGAAAATAATGTAGAAGAAATGGAAAATGTAGCAGAAATAAAACAGGATAAACAGAACGAAGACGAAGAGGAAGCATCGTAAAATATCATTGTGTAAAAGATTTTTTATAGAAAGCATTTCTCAAAAGGAAATGCTTTTTTTATTCCCCTCCAACGGAGGGGTGGATGCCGAAGGCAGACGGGGTGGGCTAAAAAGCTACAAGAAAAAGTAAATTGCAACAACAATAATAGAACCAATAACAATAAAACAATTCAACAGTAAAACAATGAACCATCTTTCCCACGAACACCTAACCCACCTTGCGAGCCAATACGGCACGCCATTGTACGTTTATAATGCCGAAAGCATAAAAACACAATACGAAAAACTTACCCATGCTTTTAGAAACAGTAATGCAAAGTTTTTCTATGCATGTAAATCGCTTACCAATGTAAATATTTTGCGTTATGTACGTTCGCTGGGTGGCTCATTGGATTGTGTAAGTGTAAACGAGGTAAAACTTGGATTGATAGCTGGTTTTCCAAAAGAAGAAATATTATACACACCAAACTGTGTGGATTTTGAAGAAATATTAGAAGTAAAAGAACTGGGTGTAAACATTAACCTAGATAATATTTCTATCCTTGAACAATTTGGAAATAAATTTGGTAACAGCTATCCCATTTGTATTCGCTTAAACCCACATATACTTGCAGGTGGAAATTATAAAATTTCTACAGGGCATATTGATAGCAAATTTGGAATATCTATACACCAAATGCGCCATATAGAACGCATTGTAAAAACCACCAACCTGCGTGTAGAAGGTATACATATGCATACAGGTAGTGAGATAAAAGACATCAACGTTTTCTTAGAAGGATTGGAAGTAATGTTTTCGATGGCTACACATTTTCCTGATTTGAAATATATAGATTTGGGCAGTGGTTTTAAAGTGCCCTACCAACCAGGAGATAAAGAAACCGATGTAAACTTGCTTGGCGAAAAAGTAGCAGAGGCATTTGCACAATTTGAAACGGAAACAGGAAAAAAGCTACAAGTATGGTTTGAGCCTGGTAAATTTTTGGTAAGCCAATGCGGTTATTTAATTGTAAAAGCAAACGTAATTAAACAAACAACTTCGGCTGTTTTTGTAGGTGTGGATAGTGGTTTTAACCACCTCATTCGCCCAATGATGTACGACTCTTATCATCATATAGAAAACTTGTCTAACCACGATGGTACGCAACGCATATATAATGTAGTGGGCAATATTTGTGAGACAGATACTTTTGCATGGGATAGAACATTACCCGAAGTAAAAGAAGGCGATTTTCTTGCTTTTTATAACGCAGGTGCATATGGGTTTGAAATGAGTAGTAATTTTAACAGCCGCTTAAGACCGGCAGAAGTAATGGTAGAAAATGGAGAAGCAAGGGTTATTCGGAAGAGAGATGTGTTTGAGGATTTATTGAGGGGGCAGGTGATATAATGGAGATTATTGCACACTTATGGGCGAAATCGACACGCCTATGACCAAATATGCACGAATATCAAATGTGATGTGGGAGTTTGTGAAGGAATAGTTACTTTTATAGTTGCTTCATTTATATATTTATAGGTGAAGCAGCTATTTTAGTTTAGAAAGGCTCTAGACTTGTAATCTATAAAAACCAACAGCTTTAAAATATCAATACCAAAACTGATAACTTATGAATTTTAAAATTTGTATTTTTTTTACAATACTCCTTTGCTTGACATTTATTGGTTTTTCGCAAAATAGTGTATGGAATAATAATTCTTTTAAAATAACAAAAGACACTTCTGCCTTAGAAGATATGACAGGCGCAATAGCCATTTCCTTTAATAATGGCCCAATTTATTCTTCTGCATCAATTCCTTTTGGAGGATTTTCTTTTCGCTATGGGTTGTCAGCATTTAATAATTTTTATGTTTCTCCATATGGTTTTATTAAACTAGGATCGCAGATAAATAACAACAATCCTACTCTTGATACATCTATAATATCAGCTTTATATAATGAAACATCTTGGTCTGCATCTTACAAACTTGTAGGAAACTCTCCAAATAGAAAAATTGTAATTCATTTTGCAGGTGTTATGCAGCCAAGCGGAGAGCCTACCAGTTATCAAATATGGCTTAATGAGAGAACGGGAAAAATCCAACTTGTATACGAAGAGGTAAGAGGATTTTATGGATTTAGCGATATTTGGAAATATAAGATATTTTGTAGTGCTAATATTATGAATCAAAGTGTTATTGCTTCTATAAAAATTAATTCTAATAATAGTAATCCATCTATAAATTATGCTTTTCCATCTTTAAGTTTTGATAGTATTTATCCAAATACAAGATTTACTTTTCAGCCAGATACAATTAAGCCTATAATACCATCTACATTAAATTTTACAAATGTGCAAGCGGGTTGTATGACAGTAAATGTTACAGAAAATTCAACTAATGAGTCGTTAGTTACAATTGAACGTGCAGATAGTGGAACAAATTATTTTGTGGAGAAACGCTATTATGTAAGTTCTCCTTTAGGTGGTAGCAGCTATAGTTATGTTCCTACTTACATTCAACCCTTTTGGAACTATAGTTATAGAACTTTTGCAAGTAATGGATTTCTTAATTCTGATACAGTTTTTAACACAATTCAAACTCCAATGCCTCAAATTAGTGGTATCAAGAGTGTACCAGGAGATTATCCAACTATTACGGCACTATTGCTAGATGCAGTATGCAAACACATGGGGCCAAATCTTATAATTGAGTTGCAAAGTAATTATAATTTTGCCTCTGAAACATTGCCTTTAACTTTTCAAAGTGTTTTACAAAATAGATTAATACAATCAATAGTAATTAGACCTGCATTAAACACGACTATAAATTGGACTGCTTTTACAAATACAGCTCTATTTTATGTTGATAGTGTGAAACATGTTTTTTTAGATGGAAGACCTGGGGGAGTTGGCACCAGTCAAAATCTTATTATCCAACAACAAAACCCTCAAATAACTGCAATACAATACACAAATATGGCTGATTCGGGAGGGATAAACTATTGCAAGATTTTAAATAAAAATAGCAATTCTACAATTAGCGCAGCAGTCTTAATAATACCATGGAATTCCACATCATCTTTCCCAAAAAAGGCACTAAATGGGTTTTCACTTACCAATAATTTTATTTCTGTAGATTCCGGAAGTACAACAAGATTGGTTTATGTTAAAACATTAGATACTTCTAACTATAAAAATTTTGTAATATCAGGAAACCAATTTAGCAGATTTAGAACTGATGCTATTTACTTTGAAAATGGCGGAGAGAATTTACAAATATCAAACAATAAATTTTTTCAACCAATTGCAATAACACCTGAAGCTTATTTACCAATAAATAACTCCTCTTGTATAAAATTGATTAATACTGAAATTGCCAATATTGACAATAATTATTTTGGCGGTTCAAATATTAATTGGGGAACTGGTAGATTTATTATCAACGCAAATTCTAATAGAGACCTTAATTTTATTCATTATCAAAATACTTCTAAAATAAAAAAACTAGTTATAAGAAATAATAAATTTGGAAATATTTATGCTAGTAGTTCAGTTGGGCAAGGCTCTTTTATAAAAATGATTTATGCTCATGGCGGAGACGTTTTAATAGATAATAATCAATTTGGCACTTTAGATTCTATTAATTCAATAACGGCTAATTCTAATTTTTGGGGAATACATTTATTGTTTGGTACTAAAACTATTACTAATAATTTTTTTAGTGGTTTTCAAGCGCAACATCCAGTAGCAGCTGATAATATTGCAAGTTATTTTATTACAAGTAGTAATACAGATTCTACTTTAGTATATAACAACGATATTGGTGGGTCTAATAATATTGCTGCAAATAGTGCAAGAGGTACCATATATGTATATCAAGGGCTTCAGTCTGAAAAAAGAATAACGTTTCAAAAAAATAAATTAAGAGGTATAAGAAGCACAAACAATTCTGTTTATGGTGTTTGCACTTTTGAAAATTCTATTACAAATTATACTGTAGAAAGATTGAAGGTTGATAGCAATGAAATACATCATATAGAAGCTGCAGCAAAAGTAGGTGGGATATCACTTTTACTTAATATGAGATTAACTCCTATTATTTCAAATAATATAATTTATGGTTTAAGAACTAGGGGGGCTATGCTCAATGAATTTCAACAACAGCCTAGTGTAGGTGGAATTGGAGTCAAAGATTTTAATTTGGAAAATCCTAACCTCATACAAGGAGAGATTCAAATTTTTGGTAATAAAATTCATTCGTTTGAATCATTAAAAGAAAATCCAAGTTACACCGCTTTTTTGTATGGAATAACAGTATCAGGTTCTGTTTCTAAGATTTGGAATAACGAAATTAGATTAGGAATTAGTATGAAGGGGCTTAATGTTGATTCAACAGCAGGGTTAAAAGGAATTGCTGTTGCATCAATAAATTATCAACAACATGCACCAAACAAACATATTGTTGATCATAATACCATTTTTATAGGCGGAGTAGGTGTTCCTGGAGTAGCAATTGCATCAGGGAATAGTCAAAATTATGTTGACGCAACTACATTAATTTTTACTAATAATATTTTAAATATGGAAAGAACGACCAATGGTAGTTTTATTAGTAGTGCCATATTTCAACAAATGGATGGAGTTAAAATTCAAAGTGCAAAAAATTTATGGTATTCATCTGCTATACAGAATGTGCCAACACTTTTACAAAATTTTAAGCAAACTTGTGGTTGTGATTCTTCTAGCTTTGTAGGTAATCCGGTTTTTATTAATCCTACTGGGGATAGTAGCAATTATAATTTACACCTCGGTCCTTTAAGTAGAGCCGACTCAAGTGGTACTCCATCAGTTTTAAATATTCAAACAGATTTAGATAATAAAAATAGGAATGCATTTTCTCCTGTTGATATAGGTTGCTATGCTGCTACACCATGTGGCACAGGTATATTTCCTGTTCTCATACTATCTCCTAGTTTAGATAGTCTTCAACTTTGTTCTGGAGGTACAATTACTTTATCTGCAACAATTACTGGTGGTGCATTTCAACAATTACAATGGCAGCGAAATTTAATAGATAGTGTGGGAGCAAATGCAAATACACTATTAGTAAGTCAACCTGGTTCATATCGAATTGTTGGAAAAACAGCATGTGGTCGGGTTGCAAGTAAAATTATTCATATAGTTGATTATGATTTACAAAAATTAGTCACTATTACTTCAACTTCTAACAATGTCTGCCAAGGAACTTCCATTACATTTACTGCATCAACTATTAACTGTGGTAATAATCCTATTTATCAATGGAAAGTTAATGGAACTAATGTGGGGACTAATAGTTCAACTTTTACTTCAAATTCATTAAATAATAATGACACTGTAAAGGTGATTGTTATAGCTAATATTTGCGGAGCTACTAGTAACGTTATTAGCAACATTAGAATTATCATTGTAAATTCTATTTCTAGTCCAACAATTAATATTACTTGTAACAGTTTGTGGACTTGCACAAGCTGCATTGCTAGTTAAACTGCATTTTACTTGTGCATTGTTAG
>JAYSWO010000111.1:0-5490 GCA_043717975.1 Ferruginibacter sp.
AATTAAACGCAGCTGGTATTAAAACCACTGATGATTTATTAACTATTGGTGGTACAAAAGCTGGTCGCAAAAAATTAGCAAATGATACTGGTATAGATGAAAGCAAGATTCTTACATGGGTAAACCACAGCGATCTTCACAGACTAGATGGAGTAGCTGGACAATTTTCTGAATTATTGGAAGCGGCGGGTGTAGATACCGTAAAAGAGTTTGCAACTAGAAATGCGGCTAATCTTGCTGCAAAAATGCAAGAAGTAAATGATGCAAAAAAATTAAGTGGCAGTGTACCATCTGCTGAAAAGTTACAAAAAATGATTGACCAAGCAAAAAGTTTGGAGCAGGCAGTATTTCATTAACAGCGCATAAACAATTTTAAAAAAATACGGCTCCCAACGTTTTGGAAGCCGTTTTTAATGTTATCCTTTTATATATATTTTCTAATAGATTGATTTTTTAAATCCATCACAGTTTCTTCGTTCTCTCCAAACTATCAATCGGGTATTTCACTTTCATACTATCCATCATTGCATTTGTCCAATTATAAATTTGTACTTTTTGTTCCATGCTTAGTTTTGCATTGCCATGAATGATGGTATAAGATTTTAAAGGCATTTCATCTTCTTCCAACTGTGTATTTATTTCTCTAAATTTTTTGTACTGTCTTCTTGGGCTATATGTTGCAAATTCATCAAAATTTATTTCTTTTTTTCCTTCTTCAATATGATCTGCAAGCCACCAAGCCACAGGCTGTACCAAACTATACCAAGGATATTTTGTATTGTTGCTGTGGCAGTCGTAGCAGCTAGTTTGCAAAGACGCCATTACATTGGTGGGCACAGAATATACTTTTGTAATGTCATTTATTGCAGGAGTGTCAGATACATTTGTCTTGGGTCTAAAAAATTGTAATACTACAAATACCACAAGTAATATTAAAAATAATTGTTTAAAAAAATTTTTCATGATTTACAGTACGAAGATGATCGTTATTAAAGAAAACTTTTGGTTAAAACGTCGAATATAATAAAATTAATGATAATAAAGTTAAATAACAAACCCCACCCCTGCTGTAGTATTTGTATTGGTGTCAATTAAAATGAATGACCCGTTGGATTTATTTGCAGTATATGCATCAAAATACATTGGTTTGCTCAATTTTATTTTTACTGTACCAATTTCGTTTATGGATAAACTGCTAGCCTCTTTTGAGTCAGAGTAATCTGTTGCGATGATGTTTTCTATAGATTCTATTTTTGCCAACACATTATTGGTATGGTGCTGCACAATATATTTTGCACCAGCTACCAATTGTTTACTATCCATCCAACATACAGTAGCGGTAATATCTTTTTCTATTTTTGGTAATTCATTTTGTTTTACGATCATATCGCCACGGGTTATATTTATATCATCTTCCAATTCTAATACAATAGATGCATCAGCAGAAGCTTCTTTAAATTGTTTATCAAAAAAATGAATATTGGTTACTGTTGATGATGTAAGTGATGGAAGCACCATAACAGCATCACCTACTTTTATACGGTTGCCATACAGCTTACCCGCATAGCCTCTAAAGTCGTGGTAGTTCTCTGTTTTAGGACGTATAACGGTTTGCACCGGAAAACGCAATTGTGTAGCATCGTTTACATCTGTTATTTCCAAACTTTCTAAATGCTCCAGCACCGTTTGCCCTTCGTACCAAAGCATATCTGTAGATTTATTTACCACATTACCGCCGTTGATCGCACTAATAGGAATATAACTTACCTGTTGTTCTTTATAAGTACTTTTATTATTTAGCGCTTCAAAGTCTGCTTTTATTTTATGGTAAACCGCCTCATCATAGCCCACCAAATCCATCTTATTTATGGCCACAATTACTTCTTTTACCCGCAATAAATTATTAATAAAAAAGTGCCTATACGTTTGTTCTATTACGCCTTTTCTTGCGTCAATTAAAATAATAGATACTTGCGATGTAGAAGCCCCTGTAACCATATTGCGTGTGTACTCCACATGCCCAGGTGTATCTGCAATGATGTAGCTTTTTTTGGCAGTAGAAAAATAAATATGCGCCACATCTATGGTAATACCTTGCTCTCTTTCTGCTACCAACCCATCTGTAGCTAGCGATAAGTCTAAATAATCGTAGCCTTTTTGCTTGCTACTCTTTTCTATGGCTTCTAGCTTGTCTGTAGTAAGTGATTTTGTATCGTACAATAATCTTCCTATAAGTGTACTCTTGCCATCATCTACACTGCCTGCTGTTGCTATTTTTAAAACGTCCATAGTATGAGTTGAAGGTTGAAAGTTCAAAGTTGAAGGTTGAAAGTTGAAGGTTGAAGGTTTAAAAATACCCCTGCTGCTTTCTTTTCTCCATGGCAGCTTCAGAGCGTTTATCATCTATCCTTGCGCCTCTTTCCGATATGGTAGATACCTTTATTTCGCTCACCACATCTTTTATGGTAACTGCAAAAGATTCTACAGCCGCAGTGCAAGTCATATCTCCTACTGTTCTAAAACGCACTACCCTTTCTTCTGCTTTTTCGTGGTCTTCTTGGTACACAAATTCCGATTGCGACCATATTAACCCATCTCTTAAAAATGTTTTACGCAAGTGCGAAAAATAAATAGACGGTATCTCTATATTTTCTTCTTCAATATAACGCCACACATCTAGCTCTGTCCAATTAGAAATGGGAAACACCCGTACATTTTGCCCATTATTAATTTTACCATTTAAAATATCAAACAACTCGGGTCTTTGATTTTTTTCATCCCATTGTCCAAAATCATCTCTTACAGAAAAAATGCGCTCTTTGGCTCTTGCTTTTTCCTCATCTCTACGTGCGCCACCAATACATGCGTCAAATTTAAATTCTTCAATAGCATCTAACAAGGTTACTGTTTGCAAAGTATTTCTACTAGAATACCTGCCTGATTCTTCTACTACTTTGCCTTCATCAATACTATCTTGCACATGGCGCACAATCAGTTCTAGCCCAAGCTCAGCTACCAATTTATCTCTAAAGGCTATTGTTTCAGGAAAATTATGCCCAGTATCTACATGCAATAATGGGAAAGGAATTTTTGCAGGAAAAAATGCTTTTTGTGCCAATCGCACAAGTGTAATAGAATCTTTACCACCCGAAAAAAGAAGCACAGGTTTGTTAAATTGTGCCACCACTTCTCTTAGTATGTAAATAGCCTCACTCTCTAAGGCATTTGTTTTTAGTATTGTACTCATATTTTTTTATTTTTGATGCAAGCCACATTCTTTATGGCTTGTTTCCCACCACCACCTTCCGGCTCGTATATCTTCGCCGGCTTCTAAAGCTCTTGTGCATGGTGCACAGCCTATGCTTATAAAACCTTTTTTGTGCAAACTATTTTGTGGCACAGCATTGTCTATTAAATAATGTTCCACTTCATCTAATGTCCATTTTAATAATGGGTTGTATTTTATGATGTCAAATTTTTCATCCAATTCAAAGGCTTGTATATTATTTCTATTGTCAGATTGCTCTGCACGCAATCCTGTAATCCAAATTTTATTTCCTTGCAATGCTTTTTTTAATGGTGCTACTTTTCTTATGGCGCAACATTCTTTTCTATTATCAACAGATGCATAAAAGCTATTGGGTCCTTTTTCTTGCATCATGGTTTCTACCTCAGTAGCATTGGGAAAACACACATCTATTTTTTTATTGTACTTTAATAACGTTTTTTCAAATACATCATAGGTTTCTTGAAAAAGCCTACCAGTATCTAATGTAAAAATAGATATAGCCAAATTATTCTTGGCAATGATATCGGTTATTACTTGATCTTCTTGGCCAAAAGAAGTAGAAAAACAAACCTTGCCCTCATATGCATTCAGCAATAAAAATAAGGTTTCCTCAATAGAAAATTTATTTGTTTCTAAAATCAACGATTTTACTTTTGTTACACTCATTTTACGCTTTAAATTACAACCATTTTACTAATGTTCTTACACTTAACAGTATAATTAAAATACCAACAACGACCATCATTGGTTTTCTTTTTATTTTATTTACAAGTATAGCTGCTATTGGGGCAGCTATTACGCCTCCTAAAACCAATGCAATAATAATTTGCCAGCCAACAACGCCCCCAAATAGCAAAAAAGTAATTCCACTAGCAAATGACACAGCAAACTCTGCTACATTTACAGAGCCAATGGTGTATCGTATATTTCTACCTGCACCAAGAAGGGTGGATGTTACAATGGGGCCCCAGCCTCCACCTCCTACTGCATCCATAAAGCCGCCAATACTTGCTAAAAAACCCACATGCTTGGTTTTCTTTTTTACAATGTTTTTGCGCAAGGCTTTTATAATAATGATGGTAGCCAAGCCTATCATGTATACTGCAATAAATGGTTTGATGGCTTCTCCATTTATAATATCTGATAATAAATAAGCACCAGCTATTGATCCTAGCATACCAGGTATGATTAAATGCTTTACCAATTTTTTATTTACATTTCCAAACTTTACATGCGAAATAGCAGATGCACCGCTGGTAAACATTTCAGCTACATGTACTGCAGTACTACTAACAGCCGGAGGCACCCCCATACACAACAAAAAAGAAGTAGACGTAGCACCATAGCCCATACCCAAGGTGCCATCTACCAATTGAGCAAAAACACCAATAAGAAAAAAGATTAAAAAATCTGTATTAAACCCTGCCTTAAAACTTTGCCAGGTAAATATGGCATGGTACTGATAAACCAATATAAAAACAAGCCCTGCCAACAATACAACAGGCATGGCCAACCAGCATGATTTTTTTAAATCATACCCAAGCTTAATGTATGTTGATATGTTCCTTATTCTTTCTATCATCCCAAATATTTAGACATGCTTATTATCCTACCAATTTTATAGACTTTGCAAAAATAGGGATATCTGTTTATATGATTCAAAAATTATCTGATAAATAAGGGCGAGTTTTACGACTTCCAAGGAGTACTGCCAGCAATTTATGGAACTATTATAAAAGCGCTGTTAAATAAGCAATCGGTTATTCATAGGTATAATACCAGTGCAGGTGTGAGTGAAATCACATCGCCCATGCATTGGCTTTAGGGCAATGAAAGCTAGAAAGTTGGTGAATAAGGATGCGTAATTTGGAGGCAAAAATTGACAGTGATTGTATTGCTGTTACGTACATATTTTCTCGCTTTTACTAATATATTATTCAAATTAAAGCAATTAATAAAATTGCTGTAGAAGAAAAGTAGTGTATATTAGCACGAATACAAACATTGTTGCCGGCAAGCGGTTCACCCAAACTTTTAAGTAGGTTATACAATACCAAATTAATTACCGGAACAATGAAATCGATAAGATTAAAAAATCCTTAAATAGTTGTTTCATTATTAAGCAGTATTATTATATTGGTACTTGTATTTTTCTTTTACAATACCAAAGAAAAAATAATTTCAAGGAACTTGATTAGGCA
>JAYSWO010000112.1:0-14102 GCA_043717975.1 Ferruginibacter sp.
AATACATAGAAAAAATGTGTTCTTCTTTTATAGAGCTGCACGGAGATAGAAATGTAAAAGATGATAAAGCCATGGTAGGTGGTTTTGCACAGCTTGATGGTGAAACCGTTATGATTATTGGGCAGCAAAAAGGCAACAATACCAAAACAAGGCAGATAAGAAATTTTGGCATGGCTAATCCTGAAGGGTACAGAAAAGCATTACGCTTAATGAAACTAGCAGAAAAGTTTAATAAACCAATTATTACGTTAATAGATACCCCTGGCGCATACCCAGGGTTAGAAGCTGAAGAACGTGGACAAGGAGAAGCCATAGCTAGAAATATTTTTGAAATGATAAGCCTTAAGGTACCTGTTATTTGCGTTATCATTGGTGAAGGAGCAAGTGGTGGCGCTTTGGGTATAGGTGTTGGCGATAAAGTGGTAATGATGGAAAACACATGGTACACCGTAATATCGCCAGAAAGTTGCAGTAGTATTTTATGGCGCAGTTGGGATAAAAAAGAAGTAGCAGCTGAGCAACTAAAACTTACCGGTACGGATATGTTAAACTTTGGCTTGGTAGATGAAGTGCTACCTGAGCCTGCAGGTGGTGCACATTGGGATTATGACGGTGCTGCAGAAATTGTAAAAAAATATTTATCAAAAACGATAAAAGAATTAAAACAAATTTCTCCACAAGAACGTATAGATATGCGCATAAAGAAATTTGGAAATATGGGTTTTTGGCAAGAGTAATAAATGAATGTGATGGAAAATAATTAAAAAATTAATATGCTTAAAATAGGGGTAATTGGCGCAGGCCATCTTGGCAAATTTCATTTAAACAATTGGCTAGAAATAGATGATGTAGAGGTAGTGGGGTTTTGCGATACTGATGATACCAATGCAAACAATGTAATCACAAAATATAATTTAAAAAGATTCTCCTCACCAGACGAATTGCTAGATCATTGCGATGCAGTGGATATTGTAGCCCCAACAACATTTCATTACGAACTCTGTGCACTAGCGCTACGAAAAGGCAAGCATGTGTTTGTAGAAAAACCGCTTACCAATACCATGGATGAAGCCAAAGCACTTTTAAAATTAGCGGTAGAATCTAATGTAAAATTTCAGGTGGGGCATGTGGAGCGTTTTAATCCTGCATTTGTAGCATTAAAAGATTATACATTGGAACCCATGTTTATTGAAGTGCATAGGCTTGCTCAGTTTAATCCTAGAGGTACAGATGTGAGTGTAATACTAGATTTAATGATACATGATATTGACATCATTTTACATTTGGTAAAAAGCAATGTGTCGTATATTTCTGCTAATGGTGTAGTAGTGCTGAGCGACACGCCAGATATTGCAAACGTGCGTATAGAATTTGACAATGGCTGTGTGGCTAATCTTACGAGCAGTAGAATTTCTATGAAGAAAATGAGAAAAATGCGACTGTTTCAAAAAGACTCATATATCGGCATAGATTTTTTAGAAAAGAAAACTGAAATTATTAGCCAAAACACAACAGCAGATAAAAATGTGTTTACTTTTGACATTGATACTGAAAAGGGTAAAAAAACAGTAGCCATTGCTAACCCAATTGTAACAGAAAGCAATGCTATGAAAGAAGAACTTGTTGCTTTTAAAAATGCTATTATACATAATACCGAAACAGCCGTAACTGTTGTAGATGGCTTTAGAGCCATGGAAGTAGCACACCAAATTTTAGACAAAATAAATAAAGTAGTAAGCTAATTTGAAACAACCAAGAGTTAATATTAGTTGGTATATCCTCGCAGATATAGCTGTATCCATATTTACTTGGGTAATCTTCTATTATTTACGAGCATACTTTCAACACTATCCATTAAGTATCCCTTCAGGTTTTTACTTAGGGCTTTTTTTATATACAACTGGTTGGGTAGGGCTACATTTTCTTACCGGCACTTACCATAACCTTTACCAAAAATCTAGGGTAGGAGAGTTTTTTAAAACCATTTTTGTAAGCTTAATTGGCTGCCTAGTTCTATTGTTTTTTTTTATATTAAAAAATCCCCGAACAGATAATTACGATTATTATTTAGATTTTTATGCACTCCTCTTTCCACTTACATTTTGTAGCGTTCTAGTTAGAATGATTATTCTTTCACACACAAAAAAACAGTTGCACAATAAAGATGTATTTTTTAATGCTGTACTAATCGGCTCAGGAAAAAAAGCAGAACAATTTTGCAAAGATTTTTTTAAATCTAATGATAATTCAGGTTTTGTAATTACCGATTTTATAAACCTTAACGGAAAAGTAATAAACTTATCATCAAAAAACATTCAAATACATCGAAATATAGATTCAATTGATAGTATTATAATAGAAAAAAATATAGAGGAGGTAATTATAGCTGTAGATAATACAGAACGGGTGCTTATCTCGCAAATATTACAAAAGCTTAGCAATAAAGATGTAAATATAAAAATAACGCCAGATACGTTAGACATTATCAGCGGAGCATTACAAGATAGCAATGTGATGGGTGTGCCACTAATAGATATACACTTTGGACAAATGGTTTTGTGGCAGCAAAACATAAAACGCCTAATAGATATTTTTGTTAGCTTGGTTGGTGGCATATTAATTCTGCCAATATTAATTTTCACCATTATTCGTTTAAAAATATCTTCGCCTGGCCCTATATTTTTTATACAAGAAAGAATAGGTTATAAAGGCAAACCTTTTGAAATGTACAAGCTACGCTCTATGGTTGTAGATGCAGAAAAAGATGGTCCGCTATTGAGTAGTGAAAACGACCCTCGTATTACACGCTGGGGAAGAACTATGCGAAAATGGCGGCTGGATGAATTGCCCCAACTATGGAATATTCTTATTGGCAACATGAGCCTTGTAGGGCCAAGACCCGAACGAAAATTTTATATTGATCAACTCAAAGGTTTGCACCCAGAGTATAAATATTTATTTAAAGTAAAACCAGGCCTTACAAGCTGGGGCATGGTAAAATTTGGGTATGCTAGCAATATCGATGAAATGGTAGAGCGTATGCAATACGATCTTATTTATGTAGAAAATATTTCGTTGTCGCTCGATTTTAAAATTTTACTACACAGTATTCGTATTATACTTTCGGGCAAAGGGAAGTAATCTGGTTGAAGGTATGGTTGATTGTTACATTGTTTAACCTGCCTGCCGGTAGGCAAGGTTGTTGTTTGGTCTAAAAGAATTTTGAGTTTTAATAAAAATGCATAGTATTTTCCTTACCAACTTAATTTTTTAAAAAACGCCTTTCCGCCTTCTCGGCAAAAAAATAAAAAATTTTATTTGTGCTGTCAAAACAAGTATTTCAATCAAAAGTTGTTCGGGCTATCCGCTATACCTTCGCTACGCTCCAGTGCCGCTTCTATCCCGCAGCTCTTCATCAGTAAATCATTTTTCATCTTTTATTATGCAATAGATGATGCATTTTTCAGTATTTTTGAACAAACACAACTGTTTTGAAAAAACTCATATCTCTTTCCATTATTGTATTTTTTATAAGCAGCAGTTTTGCGCAAAATAAATATTGGCAACAAAAAACAGATTACCGCATTTCGGTTACCCTCAACGATACAAACAATAGCCTCACTGGTTTTGAAGAAATAGATTATTACAACAACTCACCAGATACACTTACTTTTATTTGGATACATCTTTGGCCAAATGCCTACAAAAATGATAAGACTGCTTTTAGCGACCAACGATTAGAAAATGGCAATACTGATTTTTATTTTTCAGAAGAAAATAAAAAAGGATACATCAATCAATTAAATTTTAAAGTGGATAATGTAAATGCAGCTACAGAAGACCACCCACAACACCAAGATATCGTAAAACTATTATTACCTACAGCACTTGCGCCAAGCAAAAGCATAAAAATAGAAACGCCATTTCATGTAAAGCTACCATACCCTTTTTCCAGAGCAGGGCATGTAGCACAATCTTATCAGATTACACAGTGGTATCCAAAACCAGCAGTGTATGATAAAACTGGTTGGCACGAAATGCCATACCTAGACCTAGGCGAATTTTATAGTGAATTTGGAAATTTTGATGTAAAAATTACATTACCAGAAAACTATATAGTTGCGGCCACTGGTGATTTACAAAACGAAGAAGAAAAAAAATGGTTGAAAGAATATAAAACTATAAACACTGAGGTTCAGAATAAAACGAACAAAAGCAAACCAACAAGTATAATTAATAAAATAAAAATTTCATCTTCTGCTAGGAACAAAACATTACAATACATACAAAATAATATACACGACTTTGCATGGTTTGCCGATAAAAAATTTATTGTACAATACGACAGCATCAAACTACCATCAGGTAGAATTATAGATGCGTATTCTTTTGTATTGCCAAAAAATAAAAATATTTGGCAAAATAGTATTGCAATCACAAAAAAATCTATTCTTAGCAAAACAGAGTGGCTTGGCGAATACCCATACAATGTAGTAAGTGTAGTAGATGATGCGGCCATAAAACCCGGCGGTATGGAATACCCCACAATAACGGTGCTCACATCAGGCGGCTCCGAAGCAGGTTTAGAGAGTGTAATAAACCATGAGATAGGGCACAATTGGTTTTATGGAATTCTTGCTACAAACGAAAGAATGTATCCTTGGATGGACGAGGGCATGAATACCTATTATGACAGGCGCTATGCTTCTAAATATTACGATGCAAAAAATGGAAATAAATATTTACCAAATGCAAAAAGTTTGGCAAAAAAATTGCCAGATTATCCAGAAGCTATGGTGTTGCATTCTATTATAAAAGTAAAAAAAGATCAACCCATTAATACCGTTTCAGAAAAACTATCTAACCTTAACTATGGTTTATCTGCATACATAAAAGCTGGCGAGTGGATGATGCTTTTAGAAAAAGATCTAGGCACAACAATATTTGATAGCTGCATGAGAGAATATTATAGAAGATGGCAGTTTAAACATCCTACACCTGAAGATTTTAAAACGCTGATGGAAGAAGTATCAGGCAAACCGCTTACCAACATCTTTGCTTTACTTGATAAAAAAGGGGCTTTGGAAAAAGCTAAAAAGAAACAAATAAAATTTACTTCTTTTTTCAATTTAAAAGAAACCGATAAATACCATTACATTTCTGTAGCACCTTCTATAGGCTATAATTTGTATGATAAATTAATGATTGGCGCATTGGTACACAATTACAATTTACCGCCCAGCCATTTTCAATTTTTAGTCGCTCCAATGTTTGCTACTGGCACAAAAATATTAAATGGTATTGGAAGAGCAGAGTACAATTGGTTTCCAAAAGCCAATGGCGATAAACTTACTTTGGCATTTGCTGCTGCAAAGTTTACAGGCGGTTCTTTTAAAGACTCTACAGGCAAAGAAAATCCTTTGCAATTTACAAAGCTCGTACCATCCTTAAAATATGTGTTTGCAAATAATAACCCAAGAAGTTTAATAAAAAAATATATTCAATTTAAAAGTTATATAATTACGGAAACGAATTTATCTTTTACAAGAGATTTTGTAACCGGTGTTGATGTAATAACTTACCCCAAAGTACAACGATACGTTAATCAATTGCAAATTGGCATTTTACATAATAGGGTATTGTATCCATACGATGCTACATTTCAAGCAGAGCAGGGTGAAGGATTTGTACGATTAAATGTTACTGGTAACTATCATTTTAATTATCAAAAAAAGGGAGCCCTAGATGTTCGATTTTTTGCTGGTAAGTTTATTTATACAGGCGATAAAAGTTTTACAACTCAGTACAAAACATACGCTTACCATTTAAATATGACTGGCCCTAAAGGTGATGAAGATTATACCTATCAAAATTATTTTGTAGGTAGAAATAAATTTGAAGGGTATGGAAGCCAACAAATAATGAATCGTGATGGTTTCTTTAAAGTACGCACAGATTTGCTAAGCGATAAAGTGGGAAGAACTGACGATTGGCTTTCGGCTGTAAATTTGGTAACGGATATTCCAGACAAAATAAATATTTTAAATGCTTTACCCATAAAAATACCTGTACGTATATTTGTAGATATAGGTACATATGCAGAAGCATGGAAAAAAAGTTCTACCACTGGTAGGTTTTTATACGATGCGGGTTTTCAATTATCGTTGTTTAAAAATGTACTTAATGTTTATGTCCCTCTTATATATAGTAAAGTGTATGGCGATTATTTTAAGTCCACGATTACAGAAAAGAGATTTCAAAGGAACATTTCTTTTAGCATAGATTTACAACAATTAAAGTCCTCAAAATTCTTTCCACAAGCAGGATTATAATATGGAAATAAAATATATTCCATATAAAGATATTAATAAAAAAAAATGGGATGAATGTATTGGTAATGCTTTACACCCCTCATTATTTTGTACAAGCATCTATTTAGACACAATTGCAGGCAATTGGGATGGGCTCATTGTAAACGATTACGAAATAATAATGCCCCTTATTTTTAGAAAAAAACTAGGTATTAAATATCTATACCAGCCCGCATTCCTACCTCAAATAGGCATTTTTTGTAACTCAAAAATTGAAGCTGATATTTATAAAAACTTTATAGAAAAGTTAATAAGTGTGTTTGATTTTGCAGAAGTATCAATTGCAAGCATAACTACCCTTTCTTCTTTTCATAAAAATATGGAAGTAACCTTGCGAAATAATTATGTTGTAAATCTTCAAAAAAATTACATTAGTATTCACAAAAATTATCATCCAAATTTTACAAAGAGTTTGCGCAGATTGCAAAAATTTTCTTTACAATACAAAACGTCAAACGATTCTGAAGAAATCATAAGGTTGTATAAATTACTTTATTTAAAAAAAATAGCAAGTGTAAAAAAAACAGATTTGCATCATTTTCTATCGCTTTGCTTGTACATGAAAAAAGATATTATAATTAGAAAAGTGTATGATGCAAATAATAATTTAATAGCAGGGGTTATTTTATTAAGGTATAAAAATATCATTTACAATATTATTTCTTGCGTTACACCCGCAGGCAAAAAAACAGAAGCCAACTATTTTTTATACGATAAACTAATGGAAGAATTTTCTGGGCAGGATTACGTCTTAGATCTCGAAGGTTCTGACATTGTAGGCATTGCCAATTTCTACTTAAAAATGAATCCCATTAATGAGCAATACATTTCTATTAAGTATAACAATCTTCCTGCACTAATAAAGCTTATAAAAAAATAATCAATCTGCTTTCGTATTAAGGAAAGATGCTGCAATAATCAAATCAACAGGTTTTGTAATTTTTATATTCTCCTCCTCTCCTTCTACCAACGATACTTTTAATCCAAATGCTTCTACCACACTTGCTTCATCTGTAAATTTATCTTTATAGTCAATATTAAAAGCTGGCAATAATATTTTGCCATGAAAAGCTTGGGGTGTTTGTACCAATTTTAAGTTGCGTCTTTCTACCACTTCATTACCACTTTCAGTTAATATTCTAACACTGTCTTTGCAGTCTATCACTGGTATAGCTGTGCCTGACTCTACCACAGCAGACAAACAGCGATAAATTAAAGCACTTGAAACCATTGGCCTTACAGCATCGTGCACAAACACAATACTATTTTCATCATCTACTTGTGCCAATCCATTTTGTACAGAATGAAATCTTGTACGACCACCAATTACGATTTGAATTCGATTGTAATCAAAAAACGCATCAATAATTTCTTGCCCCGCAGCAATGTGCTCTTCTGGCAACACCAATATGATTTTACAATCATCAAATGTTTGCAAAAAAGTATTAAGGGCATAATACAATACTGGTTTTCCATGAAGCAATAAAAACTGTTTAGGAATATTGCTATTCATTCTACTGCCGTTTCCTCCAGCCACTATAATCACATATTTTTTCATCAAAATTCTTTAAAATATATTCAAATAACCAGATAGCAAAAGTCCCTCTTTGTTGGATTTAGGGAGCCTTATATATTCCAATTTTCTTTTCGCCAGTACTGCTCTGCATGGCCCTATACATGCCAGCACTATTAAACATCATACTCACGTTTCCTTTTGCATCCACACCTATCATTCCACCTTCCCCTTCTAATTCTATTAATTTTTTGTGTACTACATCGTGCATGGCATCATGTAAGCTCATGTTTTTATATTCCATATGTGCGGCCACATCGTAGGCTGCTACTGCTTTTATAAACGGTTCTCCATGTCCTGTACAGCTAATAGCGCATGTCGTGTTATGTGCATAGGTACCAGCCCCAAGTATTGGGCTATCGCCAATCCTTCCATATTTCTTATTGGTCATACCTCCTGTACTTGTACCCGCAGCAATATTCCCATCTTTGTCGCAGGCAGCAGCACCTACGGTTCCAAATTTTTTATCTTTCATCAATTCTTCCAACCCTTGGTGTGTATGGTCAAGCGAATAATTATCGCTATCTCTCATAGCTTTCCATTGGTCATATCTAAATTGCGAAAAGAAAAACTCATCTGGCTCTAACTTTATACCTTGCTTTATGGCAAAATCGTTTGCACCTTTTCCACTCAAAAAAACATGATTGCTATTGCGCATTACTTCTGCTGCCAATTCTATAGGATTGCGTACATTTCTTACTGCGGCTATGGCACCTGCTTCTCTATTTTTTCCATCCATAATAGCAGCATCCATTTCTTGCACGCCTTTTTTTGTAAATACAGAGCCACGCCCAGCGTTAAATAATAAGTTATCTTCTAATATAACAATAGCGGCTTTTACTGCATTTACTGCAGAGCCTCCTTCTTCTAAAACTGCATAGCCTGCACTTAGTGCTTCATCTAAACCTTTTGTATATGCCGCTTCCAGTTCCGGGGTCATATCTTCCTTTAAAATGGTACCTGCCCCTCCATGTATTACAATCGAAAATGTTTGCATAAATATTTTATTGCTCATCAAATGAATTAAGAAATTGTTTTTTTGTTATTAGCTACTGCTATATAATACATTGGAATACCTGCCAACACAATACCCAAACCAATGGCAGCATACGCTGGCTTGTAAAAAATAAGAAGCCCACAAAATGCAAGAGCCATTACAATATATATTGCAGGTAAAATCGGGTAGCCAAATGCTTTGTATGGTCTTTCTGCATTGGGCATTTTTTTTCTTAAAATAAAGATACCCGCAATGGTAAGTGCATAAAACAATACCACAACAAACGAAATCATGTCTAACAAATCACCATATCTTCCACTCAAGCAAAGTAACGAAGCCACTATACATTGCATCCATAATGCAACTTCGGGTACATCATTCTTATTAAGCGTACCTGTTTGTTTAAAAAACAATCCATCTTTTGCCATCGTATAGTAAACCCTTGCACCAGCTAATATTAAACCATTATTACAACCAAAAGTTGAAATCATAATCATAACTGCAATAATATAAGTACCAATATCTCCAAAAATGACTTTGCTGGCACTTACTGCTACCCTATCTGATGGTGCCGATGCAATATCTGCCAATGGCAACACACTTATATACATTAGGTTTGCACATACGTATATAAGCGTAACGATGAGCGTACCAAAAAATAAACTCAAGCCGATATTTCGCTTTGGATTTTTTATTTCGCCTGCAATAAAAGTTACATTGTTCCACGCATCGCTACTAAATATAGAACCTACCATTGCAGCTGCAATAGCACCCAATACCGCACTTCCTGTTATACCTCCAATAATGCTCCCATCTCCTGCTCTGCTTTTCATACCCCATGCATCTTGCCAATTGGCATTCCATATATCTGATTTTGCTGCGAGCATAAAACCAAAAACAATCAACCCAAAAAGCGATAATAATTTTACAACCGTAAATGTGGTTTGTATTAGCTTGCCACTTTTTACACCTTGTGTATTAACCCATGTAAGAAAAACAATAAGCAAAATAGAAACGAGTTGTGCTGTATGAATTTTTAGGCCGAATATTTGAAAGAGTACATTGGTATCATTAAGTTCCAAAGCGGGAATAAAATATCCAGCAAATTTTGAGAAGGCAACACCAACGGCTGCAATAGTAGCTGTTTGTATCACCGCAAAAAAACTCCATCCATATAAAAACCCAGCAAGTGGATTAAAGGCTTCTTTTAAATAAACATATTGCCCTCCTGCTTTTGGAAACATGGCACTCAGTTCGCCATAACTTAATGCAGCTGTTAGCGTCATAAAACCTGTAATGATCCAAACGGCAATAAGCCAGCCAGCGCTCCCTACATTCCGAGTAATATCTGCACTTACAATAAAAATACCTGAGCCAATCATAGAGCCTGCCACTATCATAGTAGCATCAAATAATCCGAGAGTGGGTTTAAATTCATTGGTAGTTTCTGCCATGGTAGTAGTTTAGAATGGCAATATAATACAAAGCCAACTAAAACAACAAAGCATTAAATAAAAAGGAGGGCTAAAATAAAAAATATTACTTTCCGGCACTCAATTTTGTATTCATGCCTTTTATAACATCATCAGTTACATTGAGCGATTCATCTTTATACAGCATATAATCCATGCCAGTACCCGTAGTAAGAATATATTGGTATTTTTTATCTTTATTATAATCTGCTAAAAACTCTTTAAGCTTTGTTTGAATATCATCCATAAACTTATAACTCTTCTCACTCAGGCTTTGTGTTTGCCCTTGCTTTTTGGCTTCTATTTGTTGCTGTGCTTGTTGCAACTCGCCTTGAAATTTCTCTGCTTCTTGCTGTGTGATGGCATTTCCCTTTTTTTGAAATTCATTGGCCCTATTTTGCAAACCTGTCATGCCATTTCTCCATTCTGTTTCTATCGCTTTTTGTTCTTTTTCTAAATCCAATCGGCGACTTTTTATCGTCGAAATTTTTTCGTACAAAGAATCTAATTCCACAAAAGCAATGGCATTTTCGTTTAAAGCAGAGGCTAATATACTTGTATCTTTAATGCTAATGGTATTTGCATTTACCGCTTTTTTATTACCAGTAAATATTTTTACATATAAAAAAGCCACCGCTGCTAGTAAAACAATATTTAATGTTAAGGAAAGATTCTTCATTCAAAATTATTTATATAAGGCGCAATATAGCACAAACGGGCATTACAGTACTAAATTAGCACCATTATTTATGAATATATTAACCCAAAAAGATATTTGTAAAATTTGTGTAATTTTTTACTTAAAAGCTTCTTCCAACACCTTGCCTACACAGCCCGATGGCATTTGTATTTTTAATAATGCGGCAATAGTGGGTGCTATATCTGTCATATAGGTTTCTCTATTTGTTTTACCAGGTTTTATACCCCAGCCATAAAATAATAATGGAATATGCGCATCGTAAGGATTCCATAAGCCGTGTGTAGTACCTTTATTATTTCCATCAAAATAGCCTGGCTTTATTACAAACTGTATATCGCCACTGCGAGCAGGTGCATAGCCGTTGGTAAGCATGGTTTTCATAGGTTCTGCTACAGTGGTTGCAGCCAAATTGTTCAACTCAAAAACGTAGCTTACATACGGTTTGGCTTTTAGCCAAAGTATAATATGATTTTTTACAAGCGATACATCTTTTCCACTATTTTTTAGCAAAGCCATATCTATATACACTTGATAGTTTTGAATCGTAAAAATACATTTTTTAATGCCAAAACTATCTTCTATGGTTTTATTTAACTCCCTCATATCTATAGACTCGCTAAACACACCCGAAGGAATTTTATTTTCTTTTAAATAATTAGGAATGTGCGCCACACCATGGTCTGCACTTAAAAAAACGAGATAATTATCCTTTCCCATTTTTGCATCTAAATAACTTAAAAAATTGGCAATATCTTTATCCAATCGCAAGTATGTATCTTCTGCTTCTACAGAGTTTGGTCCAAAACTATGCCCCATATAATCGGTAGATGAAATGCTAATTGCTAAAAAATCAGTTGCGTTTCCTGCTCCTAATTTTTCGTTTTCAATAGCTTGTTTTGCAAAATTAAAAGTGAAAGTAGCCGCATAAGGTGTAAATTTAAATGTGTTGTATTTTTCTTTAGTTAAACTTGATAAAGCATAAGGAAATGTATGCGATTTTGTGCCAACTAAATCTGCCTCGTAATTTTTATCATCACTCGTACTTTGTGTATATGTGTTTATTGGATAGAGAGTATTCCAATCTTTACTCATCATGGTACTTACCTGATCTTTAGCATTAAAGCTGTTTACCCAAGTAGGCAATGCGTTCATATAATAATTGCTTGTGATCCACTTGCCAGTTTTATCATCGTACCAGTAAGCCGCATTGGCAGTGTGGCCTGCGGGTAGTATAGCACCTCTATCTTTTAAAGCAATGCCTATTACTTTGCTTGCAAAATTATTACTCATGCGCAATTCATCAGTAATGGTAGTGGCCCATAAATTTCGAGGGCTCATTTTACCTTCTATATCATTATTGCCTACACCTTGTACGGTACTGTCTTCTGTGCAATATATATTTTTACGAACAGTTTTATCATACCAATTATTGCCTACAATACCATTGGTAGCGGGTACTGCACCAGTGTATATGCTAGTATGCCCAGGCGCTGTATATGTGGGGGTATATGGGATAAATGTATTTTCGAAACTATATCCTTTTTTTATGAGGCGGTTAAACCCTTCATTACTGTATCTATTATTGTATCTGTATAAGTAATCCCAACGCATTTGATCTATTACAATGCCTACAATTATTTTGGGTTTGCTAACGGTAGTAGTGGTTGCTATTTTTTTTTGTGCAAATGTGGTTATAGAAAACGAAAAAATAAGTAATAAGGCAAAAAAGCTGTTGATACGCATTATGTAGTTTATTGCAAATCTACTAATAATGAAGTGTATTTTGAAGTAATGAAATGGTTATGTGAAAAGCATGGATTATTGCTTTTATGTTAGCTGCTAATAACACTAACCTGCCTTTGCTGGCAGGCAGGTTTTCACGAATAAGAAAAAATGTAGCCGTTGGAGTATTGTTGAACAAAATATTGAAGATAACCAGCTCCCGACATAAATGTACGGGACACGTACGGGATAGCAGCGGCACCGAATCCGCCATGGGCGGAGAAGGTACAGCGAATAGCCCGAACAAATGTTTATTATTGTATAAGGATGACAGCTCAAAAAAAGATGTTTGGTTGTTAGATATTAGATACAAGACTAAAGCTTCATGAACGCTTTACCTTTCGGCCCCTTGCCTTTTTTTGCCGAGAAGGCGGTAAGGCGTTTTATGAAAAGAAAAGGCGGTAAGTTATTTTGCTGCGCAAAATTATAGTGCACACTCCGTAAAAAAGTTTTAGAATTTTAAATAATAGACCTGTCTGCCGACAGGCAGGCACAAGATTTTGGACACAATACTATCAGCAGAGTGCTTCGAATTGAACAAACTTTAAACTTTGAACCTTTAAAACCTTTTAAACCTTTAAACCTTTAAACTTTGAACCAGATTATTTACCTTTGCCGCATTAAAAAAACCGACTTATGATTGATGTTTTTGAAAAACTTGTAAAGGATGGTGGGCCAATTGGGCAACATATGGATAGAGCGCATGGATATTTTGCGTTTCCGAAGCTAGAAGGCGAGCTTGGACCACGCATGAAATTTCGTGGAAAGGAAGTAATAGTATGGAGTTTGAATAATTATTTGGGCTTGGTAAACCACCCCGATGTACGAAAAATAGATGCAGAAGCTGCGGCTACTTATGGCATGGGAAACCCCATGGGCGCTCGTATGATGAGTGGCAATACGGCCAAGCACGAAGAGCTAGAAAAAGTGATAAGCAAATATGTAAGTAGAGAAGATACGATGTTGTTAAACTTCGGGTATCAAGGTATAATGAGTTGTATAGATGCCTTGGTAAACCGCCGAGATGTGATTGTGTATGATGCCGAAGCACATGCATGTATTGTAGATGGCGTGCGCTTGCATATGGGAAATAGATATGCATTTAAACACAACGATATTGAAGATTGCGAAAAACAATTGGTGCGTGCAAATGCGCTCGCCGAAAAAAATGGTGGTGGTGTATTGCTCATAACAGAAGGTGTGTTTG
>JAYSWO010000113.1:0-5487 GCA_043717975.1 Ferruginibacter sp.
CCTTGTGGTAAAAAGAGAAAACGTCATAAAATAGCTACTCACAAGCGTAAAAAACGTTTAAGAAAAAACCGTCATAAGAAGAAGTAATTCTTTTTAGATAGGTGGCTATGTATTTTTATATAGCCGAGTAATTCACTATACATAAGATAATGGTTTAGCCGTTATCTTATGTTATTTACGCATTGGTTTCGTTATTTATGCTGGTTCCTAATTATTGTATGTCAATAATTATCTTTCTATCTTTTAATATCGTAGAACCTTTAGTGCTGTTTAATAAATTACTTAAGCGTGTAGAGTCTTTTTTTAAAAACTTGTACACTTTTGACAAAGGAATTGATTATTAATGCTGTGCCCGAGGGTACAGAGATTGCTCTGTTAGAGGACAAGAAGCTTGTAGAGTTTCATAACCAAAAATCAGATGCAAATTTTGCCGCAGGAGATATTTATCTTGGCAAAGTAAAAAAGCTTATACCCGGCCTCAATGCCGCATTTGTAGATGTAGGCTTCGAAAAAGATGCCTTTCTTCACTACACAGATTTAAGCCCATACGCAAAATCACTCTTAAAATTTACCCATCTTGCCATTAATGAGCATGACGAAAATGGTTTTGATTTTGGTAAATTTAAAGTAGAGCCAGAAATTGTAAAGACTGGAAAAATTACTGAGGTAATGAGCGGCAAGCCAAATGTGCTTGTACAAATACTTAAAGAACCCATTGCACAAAAAGGACCACGATTAACTTGTGAAATTTCTTTGCCAGGTCGTTATGTGGTGGTCACACCTTTTACAAATATTGTAGCCGTTTCCCGCAAAATACATTCGTCAGAAGAAAGAAAAAGATTACAAAAAATCATTGAAGCCATAAAGCCAAAAAACTTGGGTGTAATTGTGCGTACGGCTGCCGAAGGCATGCCTGCAGCCGAGTTGCATGATGATTTATTGAGTCTTGAAACCACTTGGAAAACGATTCAGAAAAATTTAAGAGGGGCCGTTCCTCCACAAAAAATACTGAGTGAGCAAGGCAAAACCAATAGTATGCTTAGGGATTTGCTAAACGAAGATTTTAATAAGATTGTAGTAAACGATAAAGAAATTTATAACGATACTAGAAGTTATATTCAACGTATTGCTCCACAAAAAATAGATATTGTAACACATTACAACAATGGCATTCCCATTTTTGACCAATATGGTATTACAAAGCAAGTAAAAGCCTCTTTTGGCAAAACAGTAAACTTACCTAGTGGCGCTTATTTGATTATTGAGCATACAGAAGCACTGCATGTAATAGATGTAAACAGCGGGTACAAAAGTGTGAGCAATAACCAAGAGCAAAATGCTTTGGAAACAAACTTAGAAGCAGCGGAGGAAATAGCAAGGCAACTTCGCCTTCGTGATTTGGGCGGGATAATAGTAGTAGATTTTATAGATATGAAACTCCTGGACAATAAGAAAAAATTGTCTGACGAAATGGAGCGTTTTATGCACGCAGATAGGGCCAAGCACGCCGTATTGCCTATTTCTAAATTTGGCTTGATGCAGGTTACACGCCAGCGTATGAAGCCTGAAATGAATATTATAACTACAGAAGTTTGCCCAAGCTGCGAGGGAACAGGCAAAATTTCATCTGCCCTTATACTAGAAGATGAGATAGCCAAAAACCTAAGTTATCTTATTATGCAAAAGCACAAGGGACTAACAGTAGATGTGCATCCTATTATTTACACATACCTTACATGTGGTTTCCCCAGCCGCCGCATGAAGTGGAGTTGGAAGTATAAACAAAAAGTAAAAGTGCGTTCTAATAGTAGTAATACACTTACAGAATTTAAATTTTATGATGATACTGGGGAAGAAATAAAATTATAAGGAATGGCTCGCTGAAAAGTGGGCTATTTTTTTGCTATCATTTTTCTGCAGACAAATAATGCAAGCAATACACCTGCAGTATCTGCCCCCCAATCCCACCAATCGAAACTACGGTTAAAGGCAAAGTATTTTTGTATAAACTCAGTAGCAAGCCCCCAAATACTAACAGATAAAGCAATTTTAAAAATAGTTTGTAAAATTGTTTGTTTAGCTAATGAAGAATTAACAAATGGTTTCATCCACAAAAAAGCAAGTATAGCAAATAGTCCTGCATGTACCCATTTGTCAAAAAAAATGATATCCAACCAATCATTAGTCTTTGGAAACTTACTGCCTGGTAAACAAATTAATATTAATACTAAAAAAAACCAGCCAATGGCTGGTAAAAATCTTTTGAAAGGTATCATTTCCGAAAATATTTTTAAATATTTGTAGACCCAAGTCCCCCTTTGGGGGATTTAGGGGGCCTTATCCTACTAATTTTTCGTACGCCTCAGCACCCATCAATCCTTCAAAATCTGCAGCATTATTTACTTTTACTTTAACCATCCAACCAGCACCGTATGGATCACTGTTTACGAGTTCAGGGTTAGCTTCAAGTGCAGGATTTACTTCTGTAATCGTACCTGCTAATGGCAAGAATAAATCACTCACTGTTTTTACCGCTTCTACTGTACCAAAAACCTCTTCTGCTGCCAATGCTTTGCCATTAGTACTTATATCTACATACACAATATCGCCAAGCTCTCCTTGTGCAAATTCTGTAATGCCTATGGTAGCTATATCGCCGTCAAGACTTATCCATTCGTGGTCTTTTGTGTATTTTAATTGTTGTGGGTAGCTCATGTTAAATTGTTTTATTGTTCTATTGTTAAATTGTTTTTTTGCCAACTGTTAATTGCTATTTGCAAACTGCCTTATGCCCACTGCTACTTTATTATCTCCATCTTCATCCTCACATCACCCTCAGGTCTATCTGCCATCCCTTTTTCTACGCTTGCTATTTTGTCTATTACTTCTAGTCCCTTTATGACTTCTCCAAATACAGTATAGTTTTGATCAAGTTGCGGTGTACCACCAATTGTTTTGTAAGCCATGCGCTCTTGTGCAGAAAACTTTTTACCCATTTGCATTTCCAAACCATTCAATTGGTCATCTGTATATTTTGTGCCTTGTACCAAATAAAATTGACAAGCGCTACTTGCTTTTTCAGGGTTACCATCTCTAGCAGCGCAAAGTGTTCCCTTTTTATGAAACAAACTTGGCTTAAATTCTGCTGGTATTCTTTCCATATCGCCACCACCAGCACCAAGCATTACACCTGCCTGTGCATTTTTGCTATTTGGGTCGCCACCTTGTATCATAAAATTACTGATCACTCTATGAAATAAAAGACTATCGTAAAAACCTTCTTTTACAAGCTTTGCAAAATTATCTCTGTGCAATGGTGTAGAATCGTACAACTTTACTATTATTATACCTGAGTCGGTTGTTATTTTTACTTTGATGGAATTGTCTATAATTTTTGCAGGTCCGATTCTTTTCGTAGTTGTTCTTGCATGAGCAACTGGCTTTATGGTTTTCTTTACTGCTGCTTTTTTCTTCACCTGAGCAGTTGTTTCATTTGCCATCAATATCATTGCGAAGCAACATAATAATCTAAAAACTTTCTTCATTTTTTATTTTGGGTTTATATAAATCCTTGGGTTTGAAAATACAATAATACATGATCTTTTAAGAAATTTTCTTGATCATTTAAAAACAACTCCGGCAATGCTTTTAGTTGGGTAAAATGAGGCCAACCTTCATCATCTAAACCATCGTGACTATAAAACCCACTGGCTTGCAAAATAGTACAAATAGCTATATGCATCAAATCTTGCTTTTGCTCTTTGCTAAAGTCTTGCGGGCCTTGCCCAAGCTCTTGTACACCAATAAGTAGCAACACGCCATTCATATCTGGCTTAATGCCAAAATGGTCTTTTAGCTTAATTCTTAGTTTAAGCCAGCGTACTTGTAAGTCTTCTTCCACATGTTGCATGCTGCAAATGTAACAAATAAGCTTTTCCAATAAAGAAATTGAACCGCTAAGGCACAAAGTTTTTTCACTAAGTACACAAAGTTGATTTTTTAAGAATGATATTAAGCATTCTATTCTTTAGCAATTACGATAGTGCGTTTGTTCCAAACACAAAGTTTTTGTAGATGCACGTATATTTGCAGCGTATAAGATTATAAAAATAGATGTTACAGATAAATTACATAAGGCAAAATGCCACAGTCGTAAAAGAAAGGTTGGCTATAAAAAATTTTGGACAAATTCATTTGGTGGACGAATTAATAACACAAGATGAAGAAATTCGTAAACAAAAAGTAAGCACGGAAGCACTTCAAGCAGCTGTAAATACTGCATCTAAAGAAATAGGCGCATTAATGGCAAAAGGAGAGGCAGATGCTGCCAATGCAAAACGTGCAGAAGTAAATAACTGGAAAGAAGAATTAAATATTGGTAAAACGACTTTACAAACTTTAGAAGATGACTTTACCAATAAACTATTACTGTTACCAAATCTGCCTCACACAAGTGTTCCCACAGGAAAAGTAGCGGAAGATAATGTAACGATATTGGAAGGCGGTACAATGCCAACATTGCCCGATAATGCAAAACCGCATTGGGATATTATTAAAGATTATGACCTAGTAAATTTTGAAATTGGTGCAAAACTTACTGGCAGTGGTTTTCCACTATACAAAGGCAGAGGAGCAAAATTGCAAAGAGCATTGATACAATATTTTTTAGATTATAATACGGCAGCTGGTTATACAGAATATTTGCCACCACTGTTGGTAAATGAACAATCTGCTTTTGGTACTGGAAGTTTGCCGGATAAAGAAGGTCAGATGTATCATGCAACAGAAGATAATTTATACTTAATACCAACAGCAGAAGTACCAGTAACAAATATTTACAGCGGCGAAATCGTAAAAGAAGCAGAGTTGCCAGTAAAGATGACGGCATATACGCCTTGCTTTAGAAGAGAAGCTGGTAGCTTTGGTAGCGAAGTACGTGGACTTAATCGTGTACACCAATTTGACAAAGTAGAAATTATTCAATTGGTGCGACCAGAAAAAAGTTATGATGTGTTTGAAGAAATGATAAACCATGTAGAGCGCTTATTACAGTTTTTAGAACTCCCATATCGCCTATTAAAATTGTGTGGTGGTGATATGAGTTTTGCATCTGCACTTACCTACGATTTTGAAGTATATTCTGCAGCACAAAAAAAATGGCTGGAGGTAAGTAGCGTAAGTAATTTTGAAACTTTTCAAACCAATCGTATGAAAATACGGTATAAAGATGAAGAAGGAAAAACACAATTGTTGCACTCACTCAATGGCTCAAGCTTAGCGTTGCCAAGGATTGTAGCAGCATTGTTAGAAAATAATCAAAAAGAAGATGGTATTCATTTACCAAAAGTATTGCACCAGTATTTTGGGGCGAGTAAGATAGAAAGTTGAAAGTTCAAAGTTGAAAGTTGTGTACTTTATTGATATTTGAAAATTGAGCATTGGTTATTGAACATTTTTACAATTAAATTATAAATATTCAATAATCAA
>JAYSWO010000114.1:0-2181 GCA_043717975.1 Ferruginibacter sp.
CGTTATCAAAATTTAAGTATCAACCAAACAAAATTGAGCGGCCAATGTGGGCGTTTAAAATGTTGTTTAAATTATGAGTTGGATACGTATATGGATGCGCTACAATTTTTCCCTACAGATGCAGATACTTTAGAAACTGCAAAGGGCAGGGCATTTTTAGTAAAGAAAGATATTTTTAAAAACCTGATGTGGTACTCGATGGCAGGTGGTGGAAATCATTATCCATTATCGCTTGAAACCGTAAAGAAAATAAAAGCACAAAACCGTGATGGCATAAAACCAGAAGAACTAGAAGTAGCAGAAGTAGCCACCAGCAAGCCAAAAGAAATAGAACCAGAATATGCAGATATTGTAGGACAAATAAGCTTAAAGAGTTTGGAAAAAACCACTCGCAAGCGTAGAGATAAGGAGCGTAGCCAACAACAAAACCAGCAAAGACCTCAGCAACAAAACCAACAACAGCGCAGACCCCAACAAGGTGGTGCACAAGCTGGAAACGCAAATGAGCAACAACCAAAGCAGCAGCAGCGCCCACCACAAAACAAAGGGCCACAGCAAGGGCCAAAACAAGAAGGCAGACCTCCGCAAAATAGAAACAACAATAATCGCAACCGACCACAAGGCCCAAGACCGCCACAACAAAACCGTGGCCCACAGCAACCGAGGAAGGAAGAAGGTGGAAATAAAGAATAAAAAAATAGACCATTTTGCCGATATCGGTAAAATGGTTTTTTAAATACAAGTTTAAAATAAGTAGAAATAAAATTTATTAAAATCATGTTAGTAGAAAGAACAAAAAAAGAGGTAATAATTAGGTTGCCAGCTTCTGTTGATACAGATGACTTACAAGATTTTCTAAATTATGCCAGATACAAAGAGTTAACTTCATCATTTAGTGTTCCTCAAAAAGTTGTTGATAAAATGGCGAGTGACATAAATGCTAATTGGTGGAAAAAAAACAGCAATAAAATTAGCAAGTGAGAATTGTTGTAGATACAAATATTGTATTTAGTGGAATGCTGAATTCCTCTAGTAAAATTGGTAAAATTCTTATTAATGCCAATACACATTTTCAATTTTATTCTTGTGATTACTTAATAAAGGAAATTAGGAAGCATAAAGTAAAGTTGCTAAAACTTACAAAACTGAACGAGGATTCTCTCATTGAGCTAGAAGGCATTATTACAAAAAATATAACTTTTATCAATGAGGCTTTGTTGCCTCCGTCACTTGTTAAATCTACTGAGATACTTTTAAAAAATATTGATATTAATGACACTCCATTTGTTGCACTCGCAAAACAGTTAGATGCAAAACTTTGGACAGGAGATATAGAATTGTATAACGGATTAAAATCAAAACGATTTAAAGATATTATAACAACAGCTGAACTTTCCTATTTACTTGATGAATTGGAAAATTGATAAAATCTTACATTAAAAATCTTAATTCTTAAATCTTTCTCATGTCTATCTCCATCACCAACCTCTCCAAAACCTACGGCACACAAAAAGCCGTAAACAATATTTCATTTAATGTAGCCAAAGGAGAAATTGTAGGTTTTCTTGGGCCAAATGGTGCAGGCAAAAGCACTACCATGAAAATGATAACGGGATACTTAGATGCAGATGCAGGCAGCATCAATGTTTCAGGCATTGATGTAAGCAAAGAAAATATTGAAAGCAAGAAAAAGATTGGTTACTTGCCCGAAGCCAACCCATTGTATTTTGAAATGTATGTAAGAGAATATTTGCATTTTGTAGCAGGTGTGCACCAAATAAAAAATGCTACAGAAATAACAGAAGACATTATAAAAACCGTTGGACTATCATTAGAAGCCAATAAAAAAATAGGACAACTCAGCAAAGGTTACAAGCAGCGTGTAGGCCTAGCAGCCGCACTCATACACGAGCCCGAGGTATTAATTTTGGATGAACCAACAAGTGGTCTCGACCCCAACCAAATCATAGAAATACGAAATGTAATAAAGGCATTGTCAAAAGATAAAACGGTATTATTTTCCTCTCATATTTTACAAGAAGTAGAAGCCATTTGCGATAGGGTAATCATTATCAACAAAGGAAATATTGTAGCAGATGATAGTTTGAAAAACTTGTTGGGCAACAAACATTTCGCAGAATTACGATTAGAGATAAAAGAAATTGTACAAGCAGATATTTT
>JAYSWO010000115.1:0-2166 GCA_043717975.1 Ferruginibacter sp.
TAGTAAGGGTTTAAAAAGAAAAAGCAACTTGTAGTTCTAAACACATTTTACAATGTCTACAAGTCGCAATTTCAACAGCAAGGTAAAAAAAACTTTGATAAGTTCTTTGACAAATCTGTCATAAATAAAATTGGCAAGAAAAGTGGTTTTGTATTACGTAAGCCAAAAAAAATATCTGCCTACCATTTTGTGGTTAGCTTTATTATGATTTGTTGTAATGGACAAAACACTTTTAGCCATTGGGCACTACAAATAAGTATGCTCACAAAAAAAGCGGTAAGTAAACAAGCTGTTTTCGACCGATTAGGTAGTAGTTCAACCGTATTTGCTAAGCAGCTTTTAGAGCATGTTCTTAGTGAGCAGATAGGTAGTGGTTATACATCCAAGCTTTTTGAAAAGTTTACTAATGTATTACTACAAGACAGTACAACGCTACGTTTGCAACAAATATTATCAAAAATATTTAAAGGCAATCACAGTGGCGGAGAACAAAAAGCGGTGGCAAGAATACAGAGTGTTTTTAATATAAAAACAATGAGTTTCAAGTATTTTTCATTGGGTTCATTTACAGAGAATGATCAATCTGCAAGTGGAATAATTTTACCATTAATAAAGAAAGGAGATTTGGTAATAAGAGATATGGGCTATTTTGCTATAGCTACATTTCAAAAAATAATTGCTTCTAAAGCACATTTTTTAAGTAGGTTAAAATATGGCGTAACCATAAGCGATGAGAAGGGGAAAGTAATTTTGCTTAAAGACTTACTGAAACAAAAAAATGGTGTGGATAAATGGGTATTTATAGGTAAGGAGAAAAAAGTATGGGTAAGATTAGTAATGTTACCATTGCCGTTATTACAGGTTGCAGAAAAAATTAGAAAGGCAAAAAACGATAGAGATGCAAGGTTAAATCATAGCAAAGAATATTATTTATGGCTAAAGTTTAATGTTTACATAACAAGCGTAGGTAGTGAGGTGTGGAGTAGTAGTGAGGTTGGCAAAGCCTACAAGGTGCGATGGCAAATAGAAATCATATTTAAGTCTTGGAAATCGGGATTTAATTTACAAAACATATTGCATGAAGGATGTACTAAAGTAGAGCGAGTAAAAGTAATTATTTATCTCATGCTGGTATTTATGTGTTTGGTAATGAAGAAAATTTATGTACAATACAAGAACAGAATAGAAAAAAATACATCAAAAATTATTAGCTTAATGAAATTAGCTGTTCTAGTAAATAACAACATCAAAGAAGTAATAACGTGGCCACCAAAGGTTTTAAAAGATTTAATAATGGCACATTGTTGCTACGAAAAACGATTGGATAGAATAAATATGACAGATTTGTATAAAAATTGTAAAAATTAACTTGACGCCAATGCGAAGGCTTTCGGGACTCCTTCAACCACTCGGACACTAAAAAAGTTTCCTTGAAACCAAATTCTCGATGTAAATTCTAGATTTTTTTAACTTAATTTCTTTCTCCCTTTTCATGGCCAAAACCCTAGTACCATAAGTTTCAAAATAAACTAACTCCCAAGGCTTTTTCGATGAGGTGTATTTACTTCCCCCATCATTATGCCTTGCTACTCTTACTTCCAAATCATCTGTTTGACCAACATAAAAAGAATAATCTTTCTTGCTTTGAAGAATATAAACATAAAATTTTTCTGCAATCATGCAGAGAGGAAGGGATTCGAACCCTCGATACAGTTGCCCATATACTACCTTTCCAGGGTAGCTCCTTCAACCACTCGGACACCTCTCTATTTTTAGGAACGCAAAAATACAGCTTCAAAAACTATACACCGAATATTTTTTCTGCATTGGCAGTTGTTATAGTTTCAACTTCTTCTACAGAAATATTTTTTACTTCGGCAATTTTTTCTGCTACATATTTTAAGTAACTACTTTCATTTCTTTTTCCACGAAAAGGTACTGGTGTTAGATAGGGTGCATCTGTTTCTAAAACCAAATGTTGCATATCTACATTTTTTAAAACTTCTGCTAGCCCAGCATTTTTATAAGTAAGCACACCGCCAATACCCATATAAAAACCTGTTTTTATAATATCGTTTGCTTGCTCTAGCGAGCCACCAAAGCAATGAAAAATTCCACGCAATGCCGTATGCTTATATTTTTTTATTACTTCTATTGTTTCATGCA
>JAYSWO010000116.1:0-13996 GCA_043717975.1 Ferruginibacter sp.
CTGTTTTTTCTGTTGTATTATTCTTTGTTACCAACCATAAGCCAGGGTCTACCAAAACTGTATCTGCTTTAAACCCAATGGTACGAATAAAAGTTTCACCATTTGTATTGTTATCTAGCACAATTGTTTTTGACTGTGTAGCATTTTTAAAAGTAAGTTGTACTGGCAATTTAAAAAATGGCGTTACGGCAGGCATAGAAGTTGTTTGTGATAACTTAATATTTACACAAGTAGTATCTAGCACATTCCATTTTACTTGGTAACTTGGAAAGCCCTGCCCACTGTACCATTGATCAAAAAAGTAAGTAAGGTTTTTACCACTTTCCGCTTCTATATTTCTTTTAAAATCTGCAGTAGATGCATTGCCATACGCCAATGCAGGGTCTTGTTGGTATCTTCTCAAAGCCCTAAAAAATACATCATCACCCACAATAAAGCGAAGCATAAATAATAAGTAACTGCCTTTGTTGTAGCTTAACCTACCGCTAAAAATTTGACTTAGGATTGTTGTATCTTGTACTTTTACCGAACCACCAGGCTGAGATGTAATGCTGTTAATTAAGTTTCTACGATATATTAATGAATTGGCAGGATATTTTATTTCTAAATGTGAATAGCCAAGGTAAGTAGCAAAGCCTTCGTTCAACCAAATATCCTCCCAACTATTACAAGTTATTTTATCGCCAAACCACTGATGAGCTAACTCATGGGCCATTAAGTATTCTCCTGTGTTAACTATAAATGTAGATGTTTGATGTTCCATACCACCACCCCAGCCAAATTGTACGTGTCCATATTTTTCATTTATAAATGGATATGGCGTAAAGTTGTTGTGAAAATATTGCATAGCATCGAACAATAAAGGAGTATTTGCTTGAAAAGCAGCAAGACTTTCGGGATAACAATAGGTAAGCATGGGCAAGTTTGTTGTGCCTAATTGTATACTATTATTAAACGTTACGTAATTGGTAACTGCCATGCAAACAAGATAAGAGGCTATTGGATAGCGATGTTTCCAATGTGCCCTTGTTCTATTTCCAGAGAGCGATATTTCAGATTGTAACATGCCATTGCTTGCAGCTTTGTAAATATTTGGATTGGTTATAAAAACATCTATAGAATCTGCTTTATCATTTATACCATTTTTACAAGGCCACCAATCACGAGAGCCGTAAGACTCACTAAGTGTCCACATTACAGGCGTACCAGCATGTACATCTTGTATAAAAGAACCAAAGCCAGAATTTGCAGGTATTCCTTTGTACCAAATGCTTACAGAATCAAACGCACCAATGTTTATGGTAGTAGGAAAATTTATCAATACGGTATTGGTCGTTTGAGAAAAAGCATACATGCTATTGCTTTTTTTTATACTATCTACAGTGAGTGTATTTACTAAATCTAACTCTATTGAAGAAGAGGAAGATAGCATTTTAAAATATACCGTTACTTTGCCTGTAATATATCGTACCGCAGGATCTACCTCCCATTCACAACGGTAGTATTTTACATCAAAATTTTCGGATGCAAATGTTCTAGCTGATAATCCATTAAATCGGTTTTGGTGTGCTTGCATTTCCATGCGAGCAATCGATTCTACATCATCTTTTTCTTGGCCATAACATAATTGAGCGGAGAATGCTATTATAAGTAATAAAATGTTTTTCATAACTAATATTTACAATATTGAAAATGATAACGTTTTTGCAAAGATAATATTATGTAGGAACCTAAGTCCATTTTGTCTTGGCTGCCTTGTGTCTAATATCTCACGTCTATTCCCCAATTACTTAGTACTTTTGCTTTATGCCCGATTTTAATTTTAATGATGCTAAAAATTTTGCTAGCAAGCTTACGCCACTCCGTGTGTGGAATGGTATAAAAGTACTTAGTAGCTTTTACATCAGTAAAATAATTGACAAGCCCATACAGTGGGGTTATCCTGTTTCTATCTCTTTTGAGCCTACAACTAGCTGCAACCTTCGCTGCCCCGAGTGCCCAAGTGGCTTGCGGGCATTTACAAGACCTACTGGAATGTTGCAAAAAGATTTTTTTACAGAAACGATAGATGATGTGTATAAAGAGTTATTGTACCTCATTTTCTATTTTCAAGGAGAGCCATATTTAAATCCTTCATTTTTAGATATGGTAAAATATGCATCCGATAAAGGAATATACACGGCCACTAGTACAAATGCACATTATCTTACCGATGAAGCTGCAAAAAAAACAGTGGAAAGTGGTTTGGATAGGCTCATTATTTCTATTGATGGCACCACACAAGATTCGTATGAGCAATACCGTGTAGGTGGAAATTTAGAAAAAGTATTGGCAGGTGCAAAAAATATTGTGAAATGGAAAAAAGAGTTGAATAGCAAAACTCCATTTGTATTTTTTCAATTTTTGGTAGTAAAACACAATGAGCATCAAATAGAAGATATAAAAAAACTTGCCAAGGAAATAGGGGTAGATGAAGTGCGTTTTAAAAGTGCACAAGTATATGATTATCAAAACGATCCAAATAATTTAATACCAACAAACGAAAAATACAGCCGCTACAAACGCAATGATGATGGCAGTTTTAAAGCAAAAAATAAATTTGCGAATCGTTGTTGGAAGCTTTGGCATGCCAATGTAATAACTTGGGATGGTTTGGTAGTGCCTTGTTGTTTTGATAAAGATGCCATGCATAGATTGGGCAATTTAAAGAACGAATCGTTTAAAAATATTTGGCACAACGAAAATTACAAACAGTTTAGAAGTGAGTTGATGAAGAGCAGAAAGAACATTGATATTTGTGCCAATTGTAGTGAAGGAGAAAGTGTATGGAAGTAGGCTATGTATTTCTATGGCCCTACTGCGCCTATGTGTTTAAGAAAATCTAATACAAATTGTTCTGTAACTCTGTGGATAGTAGCATCGACGAAATAATTTTCGTAAAGCTTTATATTTCCACTTAATGATAGTTTACTTTAAAAAATTTTTTCATGAACAAATTGGCATTCAACGATAGAATAAGACAAGTGATCGTATTAGCACTCATTTTACTAATAGCCACATTGCTCATAAAACAGTTGTTTGTTTTTTTACCGGGCATATTGGGAGCCTTAACCTTGTATATTCTTAGCCGCAGTTATTATTTCAAACTTATTTTTAGTAAAAAATGGCGCAAGGGGTGGACTGCTTTGTTGTTCATTCTTTTTTATATTGCCATTATTTCTTTACCCATTTATTTAAGTGTAAACCTCGTAAGCCCAAAGGTAAATGAGCTTTTACGCAATCAAGATAAAGTAGTAGCCAGTGTACAATCGGTAGCCGATGCCATTGCCCAAAAAACTGGCACACAAATACTTTCGCCAGAAAACATAAAAACGGCTGCACAAAAAATATCTTCCATTGTACCCATGCTACTCAGTAGTACCGCCACCATGGTAGCCAATTTATTTATGATGTTTTTTCTGTTTTATTTTTTACTTATTGGTGGTAGAGATATGGAAAAAACCCTTGGTAAACTTATACCATTAAAACCTGCTAACATAGATATCTTGGCTAAAGAAACAAAAATGATGATAAAAGCCAATGCCATGGGCATACCTATTATTTGTATTGTGCAAGGTTTGTTTGCCGCATTGGGTTATTATCTTTTTGGTGTAAAAGATTGGGCACTGTGGGGGTTTCTCACCGGTATATTTGCTTTTTTTCCTCTTGTAGGCACCATGATTATTTGGGTGCCTTTATGTATTTATGTTTTTGCCCAAAACCATGCACTTGCTGCTTTAGGGCTTTCTTTGTATAGCCTTATTGTTACAGGAAATGTGGATTATATTGCCCGCATTAGTTTTATGAAAAAAATTGGCGATGTGCATCCACTCATTACAGTACTTGGTGTAATTGTAGGATTAAATTTATTCGGTTTTGTAGGATTAATTTTTGGTCCATTGCTCATTAGTTATTTTTTAATACTTGTAAAAATTTATGTAAACGAGTTTTCCAATAATAATGATATAGAATTGAAAGATGTAATAGATGAAATATAAAATTTAATTGTGGGAATATATTTTTTACAAATACAATACAACCATTTATACTAACACTTTTTTATAATATTATAGAATACATTATGAGTTTAGAAAAAGATATTAATCAAAGCAAGTTTAACAATGAGCACCAAAAGGTGATGGTAAATATTATTTATACCGCCAATTGGATAAACGAAAAGTTAAAAACGTTTTTTGATAAAGCCGATATTACCCAACAACAGTTTAACATACTGCGCATACTTCGTGGTGCTGGTGAGCCAATTTCTACATTGCAAATTCGCCAGCGTATGCTAGATAAAATGAGCGATACCAGCCGCATTGTAGATAGGCTACTATTAAAAGGCTTGGTGAAAAAAACCATATGCCCTACAGATAAAAGATTGGTAGATGTAAGCATAACAGCAAAAGGAAAAAAACTATTAGAAAAAATTGATGCTTCACAAAATGATATGGAAAAAATTTGTAGCCAACTTACAGAAGAAGAAGCAATGGTAATAAATAATTTGTTGGATAAAATGAGAGTGTGAAATTAAGTTTTTTATGTATCTATATTTTTATCTACTATACTTTAGCACATAGTGTATAGTAGCTTTTTTAAAGCTCCCTACGTTCTCTACAATTCCATTTTGATAAAAGGAAGTAAAGCTTCCATTCATTTCACTTAAACTTGAATCAGTGAAATGAATAGTCATCATAAGGGTATTACTTTGTTTATTGAAACAATCTAATTATAAATTGCCATTTTCAAATTTACCTTTTCCTATAAATAATGCAGCGTTTTCATTTGTGGATGCTAAATTATTGTCTAAATAATACATGTATTTATATCTTTGCGAAAAACAAGAAATGCTAATATTAAATAAAATAAATAAGCTGTAAATTTTTTGTTTCAAGTCAAAATTTTAAATCTTAGATTTTACTGCATCAATTACAGCCTGCAGCCCCCCCACATTTTGCCCACCCGCAGTTGCCATATTTTTCTGCCCACCTCCACCGCCTTGTATCAATCCACTTACCGTTTCTTTTATCATTTTTGAAGCATCTAAATTTTTTGCCACAACAACCGTATCGCTTATACTAATGGCTACATGTGCTTTTCCACCTACGTTTGCGCATAATACAACTACATGGTCGTGCAAATGATTTTTTAAATCGGTACACAATTTCTTTAATGAATCTGCACTAGGCACTTCTATAATATCACCAACAAACGTAACGCCATTTATTATTTCATCTTTTGTCATTAACTCATTTCTTATACCTACAAGCTGCCTTGCTTCTAATGATTCTATCCTTTTTTGTAAAGATGAATTTTCAATTTGCAAGGCTTCAATAGCTTTGCTTATTTCTTTCGGATTTTTTAGCAATGCTTTTACAGTATCTATATCATTAAATGCAGCATTAATTAATGTTTCAGCAGCTTCTCCACTTACAGCTTCTATTCTACGCACACCCGCTGCTACCGCACCTTCAGAGCGTAGTTTAAAGAAACCAATTTCGCCTGTATTACCTACATGTGTACCACCGCAAAGCTCAATAGAATAATTTGGGTCTATCGTTACCACACGTACCATATCGCCATATTTTTCGCCAAACAAAGCCATGGCACCTGTTTTCATGGCATCTTCTTTGCTCATGCTTTTTATAACTACGGGTATGTTTTCTCTTATTTTTTGGTTTACAAGTTTTTCTACTTGTGCTATTTCATCATCCGTCATTTTTGCAAAATGACTAAAATCAAAACGCAAATATTCATCGTTTACCAAACTGCCTTTTTGTGCTACATGTGTGCCCAATACGCTACGCAATGCAGCATGCATAAGGTGTGTAACACTATGGTGAATGGTAATCTTATGTCTTCTGTTTGCATCAACAGTTGCTACAACTTCTCCACTTACATCAGCAGGTATCGTTTCTGCAAAATGAATAATTAAATCATTTTCTTTTTTTGTATCAACAATTGGTATTTGCAAACTGCCAATTGCCAACTGCCCACTGTCACCCACTTGCCCACCGCTCTCTGCATAAAAAGGCGTTTGTTCTAATACGATTTGGTATAATTCTTTTCCCTTGCCACTTACTTTTCTATAGCGCAAAACTTTCGTTTTTGTTTCTAACGAATCATAGCCTACAAAACGTACATCGCCTTCGTTTACAATTTGCCAATCTTCTGTATCCATTGCTGTGGCTGCACGAGAGCGAGTTTTTTGCTCTTGCAAAGCTTTATTGAAACCAACTTCATCTACTGTTAAATTATTTTCTGATGCAATTAACGTAGTAAGGTCTATTGGAAAACCAAATGTATCTAATAATTCAAAAGCGGCATCGCCATTTATTACACCACTAGCTTTTGATACATTTACGAGCTCATCTATTTTTTTCAAACCTTTTTCTTGCGTTCTTAAAAAAGCTTCTTCTTCTTCTTTAATAACTTTTGCTACAAAATCTTGTTGTGCTTTAAGTTCAGGAAAAACATTGGCAAACTGCTCTGCTATTACAGGCAATAACTGATGCATAAGCGGGTGCTTATAATCTAAGTAAGAATAATAGTAACGCACTGCTCTGCGCAATATGCGGCGTATAACATAACCTGCCCCTGTGTTTGAGGGTAATTGGCCATCGGCTATCGTGAAACTTATAGCACGAATATGATCTGCAATTACTCGAAATGCAATGCTTGCTTTATCATCACCGGCTGTATATTTTTTATCTACAATTTTTTCTGTAGCTTCTATGGTGCCACTAAAAACATCTGTATCGTAGTTGCTCGTTTTATTTTGAATAACACGTACCAATCTTTCAAAACCCATACCAGTATCCACATGTGTAGCTGGCAATGGTTCTAATGTACCATCTTTTTTACGATTGTATTGTATAAAAACATTGTTCCAAATTTCTATAACTTGTGGGTGATCTGCATTTACCAAATCTCTACCAGGTATCAATGCCCTTTCTGCATCGGGTCTGCAATCCACGTGTATTTCGCTACATGGGCCACATGGGCCAGTATCGCCCATTTCCCAAAAATTATCTTTTTTATTGCCATATACAATTTGGCTTTCGGGCAAAAATTCTTTCCATTTTGCCAATGCAATTTGCGATGCTGGAATGCCTTCTTTTTCATCACCTTCAAATACAGATGCATACAATCTATCTTTTGGAATTTTATATACATCCGTCAATAATTCCCAACTAAAACCGATGGCTTCGTTTTTAAAATAATCACCAAAGCTCCAATTGCCCAGCATTTCAAACATGGTATGGTGATAGGTATCTACACCCACTTCTTCTAAATCGTTGTGCTTACCACTCACACGCAAGCATTTTTGTGTATCGGCCACTCGACCATAAGGGGGTATTTGGTTACCCAAAAAATAATCTTTAAACTGATTCATACCTGCATTGGTAAACAATAAAGTAGGGTCGTTTTTTACCACTATTGGTGCAGATGGCACAATAACATGTTGCTTACTTTTAAAGAAGTCTAAAAACTGCTGGCGTATTTCGCTTGATGTCATAAAATGGTTGTATTGCTTGTTTACAGGCTTAAGCCCAGATAATGCTATTTTTTATATTAATTAGCCGTTATATTTGTAATTGGGCAAAAATACTGAAAAGCACTTTAAATGCATCTATAACAAAGTAGTATTTGTTGTAACAGAAAATACGGAAAAACTGTTTTGATTTGTATATAAATAACCTGTTTTATGTAGAAAACAACAGTTATCCATAATAGTATTTTGTGTGGTTGTGCGTTTTCTAAGGCCATTCAAGTTTTTGAATTATTTTGCTATAAGATTTTAAGATATCAATGAAAAAAATAAAATATTTTTATAATACCAACACACTTCGCTACGAGAAGCTTTCTACTCCGTTGCGGGTAAAATTGTTGCGTTTTTTCGGTTTTTTATCAGCACTGGTTGTAAGCAGCGGCATTATAATTTATTTATATACAAAGTTTGGCCCTAAGCCAAAAAATCCTGAATATGTAAAGCTAGAAATGTTGAAAGATAACTACAGCATTCTTAGAAAGAAAGTGGTGTCGTTAGAAGAACAAGTGGTTGTTTTAGAAAAAAGAGACAACGATGTGTATCGCTCTATATTTGAGCAAAACCCTTTGCCAGACAGCGCTCGGGCAAAACTAATAGAAAAACAAAAAGAAGTAGACAAAGTAAGTGGTTTGAGCGATGAGGTATTGGGAAAAGACATAGCGGCACAACTAAACAACTTGGATGCTCGTATAAAATACCAAATGAATAGCTATGTAGGTATTGAAAAATTAATACAAAATCAAGGAGAAAAAATAGCTAGCATACCTGCCATACAGCCAGTAAGCAATAAAGAACTAACAAAAATAGCAAGTGGTTTTGGTATGCGCATACACCCCATATACGGCATAGCAAAAATGCACAATGGGCTTGATTTTACAGCGCCACAAGGCACACCCATTTATGCCACTGGCAATGGGCAAGTAACCACCGCAGGCGATGGTAGTGGTGCAGGCAACCATGTAATAATAAACCATGGTTATGGCTACGAAACCGTGTATATGCACATGGTACGCATAAAAACAAGTGTAGGTGCCAAAGTAAAACGTGGCGAAATTATAGGATGGGTAGGCAGCACAGGGGCTAGTACCGGCCCGCATTGCCACTACGAAGTACATGTAAATGGCACACCGGTGGACCCTGTGTATTTCTTTTACAACGACCTTAATGCAGAGGAGTTTGATAGAATGCTAAAAATAGCCGCTACGGGAAGTGCGAAGAGTTTTGATTAAAGAAAACCTTAACTAAACAAAAATTCCACATCCTCCTTACTAAGTTGTTTTACAAAACCTTCGTTATCGCCAATTAAATGATCACTCAATTCTTTTTTGCGTTCTTGCAATTGTATAATTTTTTCTTCAATAGTATCTTTGCAAATCATTTTATAAGCAAATACATTTTTGGTTTGCCCAATGCGATGTGTTCTATCTATGGCTTGTTGTTGCACCGCATTGTTCCACCACGGGTCAAATAAAAATACATAATCAGCAGCGGTAAGCGTAAGTCCAGTATTGCCCGCCATTAGGCTTATTAAAAATACATTGGTGCCATTACCTTCTTCTTGAAAATCGGCTACCATACTTGCTCTCTGCTTGGGAGCGGTACTTCCATCTAGTTGATAAAATGAAATCCCTTTTTTTGTAAACGTATCTGCCAATACATCCAGCATTTTTTTAAATTGAGAAAACACCAATACTTTATGTCCGCTTAGGTTGGCTAACTCTTCTAACAAAATTTCTGTTTTTACAGATAGAGCTGTCGTTTGTTCATCTTCAGGTAATAATAATGGTGAGCTACATATTTGTTTTAATTTCATTATACCTTGCAATACAGCCAATTTACTTTTACCCAATCCTTCCGTTTTTATGTTTAAAAACAAATTGCTCTTTATATTTTCTTTAATGCCGTTGTACATATCTTTTTGCTGCATACTCATGTTGCACCATAGTACAGATTCTGTTTTTTCAGGCAAGTCTTTGGCCACTTGCTCTTTGGTACGCCTAAGTATAAATGGAGCAGTAAGCTTTTGAAGCGCCGCTATTTTTTCTTCGTTTCTATCTTTATCAATAGCATCTGCATACTCTCGTCTAAAAAAATCTTTTGTGCCAAACATACCTGGTAATAAAAATTCTAATTGTGAATACAAATCAAAGGTATTATTCATAACAGGTGTTCCACTTAGTGCAACTCTTGCGCCTGCTTTTAAATGATAAATAGCTCGAGTAATTTGCGCAGTAGGATTTTTAATATTGTGGCTTTCATCGATCACAATTACATCAAAATAAAGGGTAGCTAATGGTTCTATATCTGATCGCATGGTACCATAGCTCGTAATACAAACATCCATTTCCGTATGTTGTATATTTTTTATGTTTCTTGTAGTACCATGGTGTATGTAAGTGCGCAAGTGCGGTGCAAATTTATTTAGCTCTTGCTGCCAGTTATAAATAAGCGAAGATGGGCATACAATTAATGTAATAGATGTTGGCAATTGCTCAAGTTTATCTGTGATAAAACAAATGGTTTGTAGTGTTTTCCCCAACCCCATATCATCTGCTAAACATGCACCCGCATTCACTTCTGCCAATAGTTTTAGCCATTCAAATCCTTTTTGTTGGTAAGGTCTTAAGCTGGCATTTATTTTTTTAGATATGGGGTAAATAATTTCATCTGGCATTTGCCATCGTTGCCATTTTTGCCACCAATCTTCGCTTACGGTTATTTTAAGTGATTGATTATCGGCTTCATTTTTTTGTTCACTAATGGCAAGCCATTGCGGTATTTGTAATTCTTTTTTATCTATTTTGCTGTGTTTTATAATCGTGCCATAAGAGGCAATCCAAGTATCGGGTAAAATACCCAAAGCACCATCCTTTAGCATTACAGCTCTTTGCCCTGCCAATAATATTTTTTGCAATTCGGCTAATGGTATTTTTTCTTCTCCAAATTGCAATGAAAAATTAGCCCGTAAAAAGGTTATATCTTTTTTTAAAATATCTAGCTGAGTTATGGGTTTGTGTGGCGAATATCTAAAATGTGTGAGCATATCTATGCCTATAATTTCCACATCCATTTCCAAGAGTTGATGATATACTTTTAAAAACCATTGCTTTTTTTGAGCATCTGCAAAAGTGAGGTAATACCAGCCATTTAATTGTTTTGTAAAATTTGGGTGCAGCGCTACCAATTGATTTCTAAATGCAATTTCTGCTACTTTATTTCTAAGTATAATAACTGATTCCCCTTTATTAGTTGTTTCAAAAGACGGCTTATATTCACCTTCTATTAAATACCCATCATAATCCCATTGTGGTGTAAGTACTAAAAATGAATTACTAATTTCACTGAGCAAAATTTTAGGTCTTGGTATTATATCAATGGTAGTTGTTGCAAATAAATTATTGCGCTCTACATCATAATCTTCTTCTAGCTTACTTAAAATATGTTGGGCTAGTAATGTTGCATCTGTTGCATATTGCTCAGGTTTGTTTTGCAGCAACCATTCTATCGTATCGTAGTCTTTAGAAGAAAGTAAAAAATATTCATTTTTACTTTCTAATAAAAAGCGAAAACGTCTAAAGGTTTTTGCATCATATTTGTTACCATTAATGCACACATGCGTTATTATTTCTAAAAGACCTTCTACCGACATTACTTCAAATTGCAATAAAGGTTTAAATGAACTGAACGTGCAAGGGGCTGTTATAAAATTGCCCGTTAATGAATTTGGCAATTGGTGATACCATTTTACTAATGTGGCAAAGGGTTTTATTTCTTCAAAATGATGTTGTAGTTTTCTTATGTACACCGCTAATAAGAATGCCTTAAAATCTTTGCCGGATTGTTGTTTTTTATATCGTTGGATAATTTCATTTTCAATATCAAGTAGCCCTTGTTCTGACAGTTGATGCAGACTCCTTCTTGCCATGTCTGGTAAGTGGGCAAAATATTTGCGAAGTGTGCTATTGTCAATTTTTTGGGTAATATATTTTACCCCTTTTTCATTCTTTGTTACATGTAAAATGTTAATAATATTTTTATGAGAAGTAAGTTGCACTGGCAAAAAAAGCAATGCCGTCGTTTTTGTTGTTTTGTAAATGGCCATATAGTAGCGGTAAATTTAAAACAATGTTTGCAAAAGATAAAATTGGTAATGGATGTAGGTTAAAATATTTTATTTGTAACAACACTTGTAAAAAATTCTTTGTAAAATAATGCTAGTATAAGAAGTACAAATACTTTTGATTAAATTTGCACCCATGGCGGCTCCCAAACAAACATCTCTTTTCGATTTTTTTGAAGAACCTGTTGAAAAAGTTCAACAGGAAGATGCTCCTATTGTGCAAAAAGAGTCTGTGGCTTTGGTTGTAAACGAAGATCCAATAGAAGTAGAGTTTGTAGAACCTGCTCCCATAATGGAAACAGCCATTGCAGAACCAATAAAAACAAGTACAAGGGGTAGAAAAAAATTAACAGATACGGATACTCACGTAGGTATGATAGATGTGCCTGAAGATGATGTTTTGTTTCAAAAAAAATATTATGGTATTGGTTTGGTGGCAGAAATGTTTAAAGTAAATATTTCGCTGATTCGTTTTTGGGAAAAAGAATTTGATATTCTTAAGCCTAAATTGAATGGCAAAGGCGATAGGCATTTTAGACCTGAGGATGTAAAAAATCTTAAACTCATTCATCATTTATTGAGAGAAAAAAAATATACCATAGAAGGTGCTAGAGAATTTTTAAGAAAGAATAAAAAAAGTGAAGAAGTATTTGGGGTGATAGAGGATTTGAAAAGGACAAAATTGTTTTTGATGGATTTGAAGTTGAGTTTGTAAAAGGTTACGGGTTGGGTTAATGAGAATTTCGAGTTGTTTTAAAAGTTAAATAAAAAAAGTATGAAAAAAATTAGCTTGGCATTAATAATTACGATGATGGCTGTAAATAATACAAATGCACAATCTCCTTATACCAATACCATAAACGATAGAAAAGAAACAGTACTAAATGGTATTATTACTAAATATGCGATTGCAAACAACGATGTTTTAAAAAATTGGTACGGCTCTAATCAAACAAGTTACAAGCCCGAGGCTACAGTGGTTGCCTCTATGGAAGCTGCAAAAGGAAAAGTACAATTTGTAATATTTGGCGGTACATGGTGCGAGGATACACAATTTATTTTGCCAAAATTTTTTAAACTTCAAGAGCAAGCTGGTGTATCCGATAATGCCATTAGTTTTTATGGTGTTGATAGAGCCAAAAAAACGTTGGGCAATTTGACGGATGCATTTAAAATAACAAATGTACCTACCATTATTGTAATGAAAGAAGGCAAAGAAGTAGGAAGAGTAGTGGAATATGGTAAAACTGGTAAGTGGGATGTGGAGCTGGCGGAGTTGCTTAAATAAATTCTTTAAATCTATATTTGGCACTGTGCTTTATACAGCTTGAAATTCTTATAAGATTTACGTAAGTTAAAAATAATTTATTTTCAATCTACTTTGTTTCTCTCTCCGCCTTTGGCGGAAGGATAGGAGGGGCGTTAAATTTTTCTACCAATTCCATTATTTTAAAATTGGTTCGATGTTTTACTGCATCAAATTCTATTTTGGTAATGACCTCAGTAAAAAATTCTATCATCAGGGTAATACCATCTTTGCTGTAGTCAGAAAAAACTACTGAATATTTTACAATGTTTTTTGGGTCATTTTGTAGCATGCTATTCATTTGCTCCACCAGTTTTTCCAAAGCAGTTGATGTTGTTTTTTCTGATAGTGTTAGTTTTATTTCTGCTCTCCACATATTTCGCATACTCATGTTATCTACTGCAGTATCTACCATTAATTTATTGGGCATTGTTACCAAGGTTTTTTCGGGTGTACGTATGCGTGTGCTACGCAAACCAATATGCTCAATTTTTCCTATTACATTATTTACTTTTACATTATCGCCTATAAAAAAAGGTTTATCAAAAAATATAATAAAAGATGCTATCAAATTTTCTATGCTTTCTTTGGCGGCCAATGCTAGTGCTGCTCCTACAATGCTAAGCCCTGTAAGCAAGCTCCCAATATCTTGATTAAAGGCAGCTTTTATTACAAACAATAAACCAATAATGCCTATAAAAACTTTTAGTAAATCTCTAAAGAATAATACGATTTGCCCATGACTTTTATCATCGGCATTTGCATTCTGCTCCATAAGTAATGCCACAAAATCTATGAGGCTTATAAAAGGGTCTCGCCCACCTCGTTTTCCAGGCGCTGGATGGTCCGGGTCAGACCCGATGCGGTTATATTACACTCGACGCTGGTGCGCCCGAAATGTAAGGTCGTTGCCAGGTGTTTAAAGAGTTCCAGTTCCCTGATATTCATGATTGGGCGGCAATAGATGGAGTGGTCCCGA
>JAYSWO010000117.1:0-2151 GCA_043717975.1 Ferruginibacter sp.
TATTTAATTTTTAAAGATATTCTGCATTATTTGCCCGAAGCCCTTTTCAATAATTCCTTTCCAAATCTATTTTTTACATCATCAATACTTTTATACAAATCTTTTTTCTTTGCGGTGTCGCTAAATAAATCTGTTTGTACAGCATTGCCGGTAAGTTCGCTCAAACGTACGCCCAATAAGCGTATTGGCTCACCCTTTTTATGTAATTTTTTAAATAAATCTTTTACGATTGGGATTATGTCTTCATCGGCACTAGTATAATGTATGGTAGTTTGTTTAGAAAAAGTTTCAAAATTTGGGTAACGAATTTTTACGGCTACACAACCGGCTACTTTTTCATCTTCTCTTAGTTCAAAACATATTTTTTCTATAAATCTTACTAGCTCTGCGTGTATAAACTTAATATCGGTTACAGGGGCATTAAAAGTATTTTCTGTAGAAATAGATTTCGATTCATGATAATTGGTTACTTCACCATAATGTAAACCTTCAGCTTTGTGTTTTAAATCTGTGCCCCACTTACCCAATCTTTCTTCCAATATGTCAATACCTGTTTCGCTCAATTGTTTAATTGTTTTTACACCAATGTAAGCAAGTATTTCTTGTGCATGTTTGCCTACACCAGGTATTTCACCTACGGCTAAAGGGGCTAAAAATTCTTTTTCTTTGCCAAAAGGTATTTGCAAATAGCCATTAGGCTTGGCTTGGTTGGTGGCTATTTTTGCCATCATTTTGTTAGATGATAAACCAAATGAAATGGGCAAGCCTGTTTCTTGCATTATCTCGTTTCGCAAATCTATTGTCCATTGGAGTGGGTTAAAAAATTTATCCATACCAGTAAGGTCAATGTAAAATTCATCTATAGATGCTTTTTCAAATAGGGGAGCTTTGTTTGCTATAATTTGTGTAACCCATCTCGAATACCTACTGTATTCGCCTCTTGTGCCACTTACAAAAATAGCCTGTGGGCAGAGCTGCCTTGCTTTAGATGATGGCATGGCGGAGTGGATGCCAAATTTGCGAGCCTCATAGCTACAAGCTGCTACCACACCACGTTCCCGCCCGCCTACTATTACAGGCTTGCCCTTAAGGCTTGGGTTGTTTAATATTTCTACCGAAACAAAAAACGAATCCAAATCAAAATGTGCTATGATGCGTTGTTGATGCTGCAAATTGTTTAATTGATAAATTGTTTAATTGTTATTTGCAAAGTGCCAACCGCTGGCTGCCCATTGCCCTATCCGTAAATCTCCAGCAACCCTTCTGGCACTTCTACATATACCTTTTTATTTTTATCGTCCATTTTTATAAGGTTGGCTTCGTGTATAGGTACAAGCGCTTCGTTGCCGTTGTACATAATAGTACACAATATTTGATGTGGCATTTCCATCACCTCTATTATTGGGCCAAGATTTGTTTCTCCGTCTATCATATCATAGCCAAGCAAAGCAATAGGAGCTGCTTTGGCTTTATGTTTATTAAAATCTTCTTCTTGCAGCCATACATCCTTGGGCGTTATTTTTCTTGCTACTTCCAAGCTATCAATGCCTTCTAGTTTTATGTACGTTTCTGTATCACTTTTTATAGTAGTTTTTTCAATAAAGTGGGGTAGAAAATTATCCTTTGGCTGTTCTAAAAAAATGGCATCCACATCTTTTAACAATGTTTTTTTGCCTAGGCTATGCTGCAAAATTAATTCACCCGTAAGGCCATGGCTAGCGGCTAATTTTCCTATTTTAAAGTATTGCATAATGCAAATTTATTTTATTGTGATGAGGTAAAAAGATTTTAACCCAAATAAAAAAGTCCCGCAAAAATGCGGGACCTAATTAGTTGTTGTTTGAACAACTGCAGAAATTATTCTGCTGTTGGTGTTGCTTCGTCAGTTGCAGGAGTTTCGGCTACTGGAGCTTCTACTACTTCTTCTACAGGTGCTTCCGCCACAGGTGTTGCTACTACTGCTTCTACTTTCTTTACTACAGGTACATTGCGCTTATCCATACGTGCTTTTTTATCAACACCTTGGCGTTTAGCTACATGAGCATCATGCTCACTGCTCCATTTAGTAAATTTCTCCATTGCAGTTGCTTCATCAAATAAGCCAAGGCCTACTCCACGTAGCAAATGTTTAAGGAACAATACACCTTTAAA
>JAYSWO010000118.1:0-2150 GCA_043717975.1 Ferruginibacter sp.
AGGTGAACGGATTAAAAGATGCCTACATTGCCATGTTCGACATTTGGAAGCCAGAAATGCCCATTAATGGAAGATACATTTGGTTGCCAATTGTTTTAAGGCAGAAAAAAATTTCCATTAGCTGGATTGATCAATGGAACATAGATTTTTTTAAGAAAAAATAGTAGCCAACATTTAAAAACTGGGCGCAAGGCAGTTTATATAACACACTAGCATTACAAGCATCTTCTTTTAGAACAGATGATTGGTGAAACTAAGTATTGAAATAAAAATTGGAGATAAAAACAACGCACAAAATTCAATCGATTCATTTAATATAAAACGCAAAAAATAAAAAATAAAATGAAAAATGTATTCCACAGCATGCTTGTTTTGTTAGCAGCCGTAGCTGGTTTTCAAAGTTGTGTTGCACAAAAAGCTACCACCAAATTCAAGGATAATGTAAGCCCAAATGATGCAATTCCTTTTATGCTGGATGATTCTATCACAAAAGAAAATATAGCCCTAAAATGGAGATTAGATTTTAGTGATGAATTTAACGATAATGAGATTGATACTACTAAATGGAATATTGAAACCTCTATAAAAAAACGAGTAGATGTTACGCTTTATGCCGACAAAGATCAATTAGAAGAAAAAGATGGCAATATGTATATCTACTACAGAAAATCAAACATAAGCGATACTGCTTATAATGCTGGGAGATTTACATCGAGAGGCAAATATGCACCTGTATACGGATTTTTAGAATGTAGAATGCACATTGTAAAACCTGATGGACACCAAACTGCATTTTGGATGATGCCCGAAGGAAAAGGAATGAGCAAAGAAGGTATAGATAGTACTGCAAATGATGGTGCCGAAATTGATATTGCAGAAGGAAATAAAACCGCTTCTTATTCTCTTGGATTACACTGGGATGGATATGCAAAGCCAGCACACAAATCAAATGGCAGACAAATAAAAATGCCGGACATACACAAAACCGAGTATCATATTTATGGATTTGAATGGACTCCTACTTATTTAAAATTTTATTTTGATGGTAAAGTAGTTGCTACTATGACTGATAAAAAATTAATTCCAAGAGTTGCACATTACATTTACTTTTCTGGCAGTTGTTTTGGTGAAAGCAATTGGGTAGATGGCGATATACGTAAAAATGACTTTATACAAAACGGCAATACAGATAAGGCTTACATTGACTATATACGTGTATTTAAAAGTTCTGATAAGTAAAGGAGTATAACCTTTGATGTAAAATAAATTTGAAGTGCAATTGTAAAAAACAATTTATCATTTATAGAATATTGCTTAGTTAATGTAACAAAAAATAAACAATTGTCTCATTTATTAGTTGCTTATTAGAATTTACAAACTTGTATTAGAAAAGAACATGAAATAAAATTTTAAGCATTTTATTGTCTATTTTATTAGCTTAATTTAACTCAAAAAATATTTATCTACTATGTATAAATTGAACTTGCAATTTTTTAAAAATAACAATTCATTTATATTGAAATGTTTTTCTTTAGTAGCAGTACTCTTTATATTACAAAAGCCATTAAAATCTCAAACCACCAATCAAACACCTGTAAACGAAACCAACTTAATTAAAAACGCTGATTTTGAAACTGGCAATTTAGTAGATTGGAAGAGGCATTGGCGTACAAAAAATGCTACTATTGTAAGTGATCCTTATTCTGGTAACTATGCAGTAAAAATTGGACCAGAAAAAGCTGCATGTAATCAAGAAGCTAAAGTGAAATCCAATGCACTTTATAGACTTTCAGCTTATGTAAAAACCGAGTCTGGTGCAGAAGAAGCACAATTAACTGTTAGTAATTATGGTGGTGCATCAAAGTCGATTTCAAGCAGCCTTACATCATATTCTAAAATAAGTGTTGAGTTTCAAACTGCTTTTAAAATAGATAGTATACTTATTTCATTTTCTCATCCAGGTGGTTCAGGAAGTGCATATGTAGATCAGGTTGAATTATTGTATTTAGGTGAAGCCCCAAAACCAAAGCTTCAAGAGTTTATACCATTTCAAGCCCGAGAGCCCAAAAAATCTAATGGCTTTAGTCAATTGGATAATGAAAAAATGAATTGGTTTATGAATGACAAGTTTGGCATGTTTATACATTGGG
>JAYSWO010000119.1:0-2148 GCA_043717975.1 Ferruginibacter sp.
GTGTTTTTGCCAGCAAATAGATCAACAACTACTACCAAGGTAATGATAGTTATACACGGTGGAGGCTGGAGTACAGGCGATAAACTGGACATGGCAACATATGTTGAAGCATTAAAAACACGTTTGCCAGATTACGCTTTTTTCAATGTTAATTACAGGCTTACTTCTCTAGTAAATTCGGTTCCATTTCCCGCACAGGAGTTAGATATAAAAGCTGTTACTGATTTTATAAATAGCAAAAGAGCGGAATATCTTATTTCCGATAAATTTGTGTTGCTTGGTGCAAGTGCTGGTGCTCATTTGGCAATGTTACAAGCTTACAAAAATGCTACACCCAAAATAAAAGCGGTAGTAGATTTATATGGCCCTACAAATATGGCCGATATGTACAATAACCCTGCATCTACATTTGTTACAAATACTAGTATTGCGTTTGTAGTTACAGGCAATCCATTTGGTACGCCTGCATTGTTCCCTGCTATTTATAGTTCGTCTAGCCCTTTAAATTATGTTAGCATAGTAAGTCCTCCTACCATTATTTTTCATGGCGGTGCGGATTCTTTGGTACGACTCTCTCAATCTACAAGCCTAGTGGCACAGCTAGCACAAAAAGGCGTTACTTACAAATATGTACTTTATCCCACAGAAAATCACGCTTACCAAGGGGCGAGCTTGAATGATACTTTTGAAAAAGCCATATCTTTTCTCAACACAAATGTTCAATAAAAAAAAGAACATATGGTATTTTGTGCTCATTTTGAGTGCTCCATTTTTTGCACAAGCACAAAAAACACCTGGTTTTTTTAAAGATGCCACTATCGAAAAACGAGCAGCTTTTTACAATAGGGCTGTAGCGGGCATCAATAAAGCGTTTGCACTACCGTTTACTTCTGAAAATGAAGAAAGCTATAACAGTGCTTTTTACAATATAGGTCTTATACAATATAAAACTGCAGCAGTAAACGCAACTATAGATGCCGTTGCAAAAAAAATATATAGTAGTAGCAACGATTGCAAAAAAGAATTTATCAACCTTGTAAACAGTAATTACCCCAAAAAATATGCTGTACAGGTAAAAAATATTTTTGTAACAGCAACGGATGATTACAAACTCATGGCTATGGCAGCAAATTATTTATTGCCCACAGCCACCGCTGCCGATGTAAAAATGATGTTGGCGCAAACAGAAAGTGAATTAAAGAAAGATGAAGATAATGCCATCCTCTTCGAACTTAGCAACCAGTTAAAAAATTGGCATAAAAAAATAAATACCCCATCCATAAAAACATTTTTCGATAAAAATTATTTGCCTGGGCAAATGCTTGTATTTAGCTTTCAGCGAAAAGATAGGAATTATCCAGGCTTAGCTATGGTGAGAAATACTGATGGTAGTTTTGCAAAAAATGCAAATGAAAAATACTTTTCCGTAGGCCAACTTGCCCGCAGCAATAGCAATATGCCCGGCTACATTAGCAATGGCAATACACCACAAGGCATTTTTCGCATTACTGGTTTTGATACCTCTAGCAATTATTTTATTGGCCCTACTACAAACCTGCAGTTGGCTATGCCACATGAATACAATAGCATTATTATAGATGGAAAAAAAATTGATAGCACATGGAGCTTGCAAGACTATAAAAATTTATTGCCTAATAATTTTAAAAACTACCAACCCATCTACGGCACATTTTACGCAGGTAAAGCTGGCCGTACCGAAATTATTGCACACGGCACTACAATTGATATTGCCTATTATAAAAATAATAGCTTCTACCCATATACACCTACTGCAGGTTGCTTATGCACAAAAGAAATTTGGAACAATAAAACAGGCTTGTTAGATACCAGCGACCAACAAATACTTGCCAAAGCCGTGCAAAACACCAGTGCAACAAAAGGTTATTTAATTGTGGTAGAAATTGATGATAAAAAATCAGCAGTTACGCTTGCGGATATACTCTCTTATTTAAAATAAATACAATCGCTTTTTCTTTAGCACTATTTTGGTAAATGATATACTTGTTATGGTGGTATCCATACAATGCTTAAATAAAACATTTGTACATTAGCAAAATAAAAAATGAACCATGACCAATAATAATAAACATATACAAACCATAGCAGTGCATGCGGGGCAGCATAACG
>JAYSWO010000120.1:0-5390 GCA_043717975.1 Ferruginibacter sp.
TGCGTATTTTTTGCCTATAATGAGGGCGGGTTTGGTATTGTTGTATATATAAGTGCTGTTGTTGGTACTGTCAATATGTATTACATTTCCATTTACAAAAGCCGCTTCGGGGGCTAGGCTGTTGTCGGTTACTTCTACTAGGGTTAAAATATAGGTAGTGGTGTAGGCTGCGCCCGGGCTGGCAGTGTGTCGTGGTGTCCAATTAAATACTACGTTTTGCGTAGCGGGTGTTTCTGATGGTATTACGCTCTCGCCTTTGGCGGGTAGATTTAGTAGGGGTGGCTCGTTTAGGTTTATCCATGCAAAAGTGCAGCCCTTGTTGCTTACTGTTTGCCCTGTGGTGGTTTCTACGGTTTCAAAGCAATAGGTATAAAAGCCTTCGGGTAACTTACCGGTTTGTATATACTCTTGTTGGGTAATACCGCTTAGCTCTATTTTGTTAATGTCAAAATATTCTGCTAGTTGGGCAGGTTGTACATAAATTGGTAAACCTGCAGGTAAGTTAATAATTGCAAAACTTGCATCTTCTTTTGTTTTTATGCGCACGCCTTGCCCTTCTATACTCATACGCAAGCGTACGGTTAGGTTGGGGCGGTTAAAATCTTTATTGAGCAATAATAAGCTTAGCTTGGGGTTGCCTGCTGCACTATAATACTCGCTTATTTGTGTGGTATAGGGTGCTAGCAACTGGGGTGTTACTTGCACGGGTGGCTGCGCTTGTAGTGATACTATAAAACTTAAAAATAACGTACAAAGAAAAATGAGTTTGCGCATGGGTGGAGGGCGACAGTTAGTGTGTACAGCTTTTTTAAAAATCTTTATTTTTTTCTTTTAATAAATATCGTTTGCTGTAAAGGTTTTTACAAAAAAGGGTTTATTATATTTCTGTTTCGGTGTTAGTAGGATAATTTATTAGGTGAACTATTTAATATTTTTAAAAATAGTTTTTTATTTTGAAAATGAGTACTGACAAGGCTTTGTGAAAATAACCACAACTTTGGAACATTACCCCAAAAAAAAATTTCGCTTCGTCAAAATATTATAAAGCTTTGTTGAAGAGACTATTTGTTTTGATATTTTATTTTCAAGTCTGAAAACACAGAAATAAGGATGTCCCGAATACATAATCATTTCGGGCTTTTTTGACGTCCTTAAAGATGCATGAATTAATGTTATATTACAAAAATTGTATTTAGAAATATCCGCATGCGAAATAATTATATCAAAATTCTCTCCAACTGATATTTCAAGAGTTAATCCTATCGCCACAATTGCGATATCACTTTCTTCCAGTATTATACCATGTTTACTAAGTTGTTTATTTTCCTCACATTTTTCTAAAAAGCCATCAAGCAGAATAGTTGGAGTTTCTTTTACGTAGTCAAAATACGTTGGTAAATCTGAAAACGTCATAAAAGATTATTTTAAATTTACTAAGATAGCTTTAGATATAAACTCTGCATTTTTTTGGGGGCTATAATTAGCTATTGGTAGCAAATTATCAATTTCATTTTTTGCTTGACTAACATTCAAAGAAGGAGGTATATCAATATTGTAAACTTCTTTTACAATTCTTCTAGCATCATCTATTGAAATTTCTATATATGCCTTTGTTGCGTAATTATTAGCAGTGCCTGACTGAAAAACAAGTTCTAGTTCTTTGGTGAATCGATAGTTACTTCCATTAAGTTTAAAATCTTTTACTCCTTCAAAGTTACTAATTAAAAGTACTCCTTTGTTCGAACCGTTTGAAGTTGTCGCTGCTTCAACGCCAAAAATTGTTGCTCTAATAGGATCTAAAGCTGCAGAAAAACCATTGATTTGGCTACTTGAGTTACCAGCTGAAATTACATTTGTTGTTTTATTACGCCCAGTACCTCTAAAAAAATTCAAAAACCCTTTGTCCTTTAATAAAGAGATTGAAGTATTTTCCTCAATTGTACCAAGAAAAGTTTTTACTTCTTCGTGATTTGTTATAGCATTTTTGTTTAGCTTATTAGCAAGTAAAAGTTCAGTTTTATAATATGTTGCTTTTACATTATTGTAAATCTTAACAGCTTTATTACCTGTGTTTGTATATACTTGAACTAATTTATTGTAAAAATTTATCCTACTTGCTTCGGATGAGAAAACGTTTCGTGCAGAAACTGTAAAATTTTTTAAACTATTAAGAACACCTGCTGATAACTGAACTCCATTGGCTGCTAATTGTAAATAACCTGCATATTTTAAAACTTCGTTGTAATTGTTTAAAGCCCCTATGAAATCTGGATCTCCACTTGCTTCTATTAAGGGTCTAAAAGGATCGATAAAAGCAATATCAATTAAATTGATATAAAACCCTCCCATGTTAATTATAGCAACAATTTCCGCAAGTGTGGTTGTTGCACCTGTACCTACAAATACACCTGCAATACCGAGTGCCCTAAGTTTTTTAATATAGTCAACTGCTCTTTCAGTTGCATAACCACTTAAAAATCGCTTGCTTAGTACCAAATAATCTAATACGGTAATATTTCGCACTTCATTAGCAGGCCAAACAATATTTCCCAAGCAATCATACATATCCGCAATTGGATATATTGCAACAAAATCAAGTAACTTGTAATTAACATTTTGCTTCTCTCTAAAAACTGCATTTGGGGGTATTCCAAATACTTGGCTTTTCATTAATTCGATTTTATCTAAAGTTGGATTATAAAGAACTTCAATAGCAGTTGTTGCACCTCCTGAGGTTGCTCCAAAAGGGAAAATACTCCTTCTAATTATAAAATAATTTGTATTATATTCTTCCACAGTTGGTAAGATTTCTACAGGCGGTTGCTGATACACAAATTTTGCAATCGTAGAAATTGCTTCAGGAAATGCATTTGCATTTAGACTAAAATTGGTAAACCATTGATTTATTAAATAATGGTTATTTTCCTTGATTTTATTTAGTAACTCAACATAATCTTCTTTGGGTGTTGTTATTACCAATTGCCCCAAAACTTCATCTTCAATCCAACCATTTGTTTTATACCTCTTCCACTTTTCGGTATTTAAGTAAGATGAAGGGTTTGTTACAAAATAATCTATTAATTCTAACCTTTCATGAATGGGGATTTTATTTAAAATACATTCTTGATCTAATATACTTAGTACAAAATCTACACGACTATTTTTTATTTTAGCATCAGCATATTTTGCACTAAAATTTGTATATGCTTCATAAAGTGCTGCTAAATTATTTGCGTAATTTATATAATTGTTATTTATACTATTCATATCTAAAGAATAGCTTTCATCTTCTAATGGAAATAATACTCTATTGACCGGTTTTTTTGAATTTTTATCACAAGAGTTGTTGACTCCTTGGCTATTAGTTTGACCAGAAGTTAGAAGTTCTTTCATTAATATACATTCATCACAAAACTTTGAGTATTTATCAATAAGTTCACCATTCTTCCAAACAATCATATTTTTTATTAATTGAATTTCGTTACAATCAATATTTCCTAATACATAATCTTTTGCTATTTGGTTTCTAAAATCGCAAGTCGATTCAATAACAACTTCTCCTGATTGGGTGCTAGTTCCAAGTATTAGTTCCAATAAATTAGAGATGCTAATAAAATAGTTAAAATCTAACATTTTATTATTTGGTACAACCCCAGGCACATCTACACCATAATGTTTAACTCCTTTTAATTTTAAATAGAACTTGTTATTAGCTGCACAAGGAAATCCAACTATCAAATATTTATCTTTTTCATCTGTGGGGTTAGCACTAATTGTACTAGAAATATCATCTACATAAGGACTTTTTATACCGTTAACATCTGTGTATTGATATCCCATAAAATTACCTACTGAAGAATAACCAGTATAGGTTTTGCTAATACCTCCTATTTCCGTTGTAAAGGCATCTAATACTCCCATTGCGCAAAATAAATTAGAAGGATTTTGGGTTGTTGAGTTTACCCATCTATCTCCTGTGCTAATTGATATGGACTTAATGATATCTGCATTAATTGATACCCGCTTTCCCGAAGGTGTCATAAATGAAAGCGCATTTTTTGAATTTTTAAACTTAATCTTAATGTCGGTTAAGTTTGATACTACCAATGACATGGCATCTTCATCTCTATCAAATGGCATAAAAATAAAACTAGGATCATGTATAAAATCCCATTGCCTTTTACTTATAATTGAATTATTTCCATAACTCATTAAATTATCTGTAAACTCTGTATCACTAAAGCCTTCCCCATCAAATAAATGTTTTAGTTTAAATATTCCATGCCCGATTTCATGAGCAATAGTTCTAGGTATTCTTGTATTCCCATTTTTGAAAATATACCCAAACTGCTTTCCTCTTGGCATATCACCTTCTGCATTACTTATACTTCCTGCACTTAAAACAAATAAATAAACCTGATCTGTTTTAAAAGCTGCCCCTAAAAATTCTTTATACTTTTTATTTAAAATTTTCATTTCGGGAGTTAAAGCACTAAATAATCCACTTCCCGTTATCTCCAATTTATTATCCTTTGGCACATTTAAATCCCAGTCTGTATTTGCGAAATTTCCAACTTGTTCGACATTAAAGAACATATTTATCCCTCCATAAATTTTTACCAAATTCGCCTTTACACTATCTACTTCTTGGGTTGTTAAACTAGTTCCATTCACAGGCACCAATTTTACCTTATATTCCTTCTTCGGATAACTCGCCACAAACACCTTACCCAAATTCAAATTTTTTGCACCTGTTTGTGGGTACACCGCATATATTTCTTGCGCATCATTTTCAGGACCACCTACTACGTTTATTTCGTAGTTGTATGCGCCGCCTGTGCTGTCTAGCAGCTTGTAGTTGTATATTATGCCCTTACCGCTTATAAACTTTATTTTATCATACCGCAGGCTTGGGTCGGTTTTGGTAAACGTGGCTTTTAAAAAGTCTGCTGCCGCAGGGGCTATGGCTTTGGCACTTACATAATATTTTTCGTCTTTCTTTGTTTTTATGCGCTCGTACTCTTTGTTAAAGGTGTTGCTGTTGGTATATATCTGCTTCCATTCATCAAAAGCATATTTTACTTTGGGTACATTGTACTCTACAAATTTTACCAATCCCTTATCATCGTCTATTAGGTCTTTGGTTATTTTTTTTAGGGTAGTATCGCCGCCTGCTTGCCCTAGGGGGGTTACGGTGCCATTGGCATTTACTTGGTATATATAGCCTGTAGTATCTCGTATGGTTTTGGGTAGGCTGTTTACGGTGTAGTTAATGGGCGCACCGCCTGGCGGTGTGGCAGGGGTTATTACAATGGTTACAGGACCTACTTGCCCCGTAAGGGTATCATATCCCGCAGGTGGAAAACCTGCTTGCATAGTAATACCGCCCG
>JAYSWO010000013.1:0-2525 GCA_043717975.1 Ferruginibacter sp.
CCCTCTATACCATTAACGTAACGATGTATTTTTATATATACAAAAAAGACAACCATAAAGATTGCCATTCGTTTGTATTTTTATCAAATATGATTTACATTGATTGAAGGGCATTTCGGTAATCATATGTTTTTTTTGCCGCAATAGCTACCACAGCCGCCATTAATAATACCACTCCGCTATCAATAGGACAGCGATCTTCAGGCGCCGTACAAGGATCATCAGGATCTTGCGCAAAAGAAATAGCCGGTATAATAGCAAATACTACCATTAAGAAAAACAAAGAAAATGTATGTTTCATCGATTGTACTTTCATTTAAAAATTTTTCAAAAGTAAGGATTGTTTACCAAACTAAAAATATAACAGAAAAACGGGCATTTTATTGCCCGTTTTTTGTTAAAATATTCATGTGATTATAATATGACAATAGGTATTACTTTTTTACTGCCATCATCTCCTACCAATACAAGATTATAATTGCCTGTAGCAAATGATTTATTTACCTCTATTGTTTGTGTTTCATTACCTGAAGCCACAGCTATATTTTTAGTATAAACTGTTTTACCCGCTGCACTTACCAAAGACACAGCATATTTACCTGCATTATCAGTAAAATGTATTTGTACTGTTTTATCTACCACAGGGTTAGGATACACCGCTGTCTCAGGTACTTTTACATCCATCGATAATTTTACAATAGCACTGAATTCTACTCCCCCACCAACAGATATTGCTTTTATTCTGTAATAATTATTTGCTTTTAAAGGGGTTATATCCACAAAACTGTAAGTATGAGTGCCACCATTATTGTTTAACGGTTGAGCATTGCCAATCGTTGCAAAGTTTGTACCTCTATCACTTCTTTCAATTTCATAGTGTTGTATGTTCAATTCATTGGCTACATTCCATTTTATACTATTGGTTTTATCAGCATTTTTTGCAGCATGTATACTAACAAAAGTAACTGGCAAAGGTCCACCCGTCCCTTGTCTAAACACAATCATAAATCTATCTACTACCTTACTTGCAGCATCTGCAGTAATGGCGAAGGGCACATTGGTAACGTTTGTTAAACTCACTGGTATTTCAGTTTGCAAAAACTTGTCTTTTAAGAATGCATCCAACCCTGTATTTGACAATACAGATGGATCTATTTCAAAACGATAAGCTGCTACCCTAGTGTTTGTAAGATTCAATCGTATGGTATCGGTTGCTATAGGGTTTGCTCTACGCTCTACCACCAATACTTTATCATTGCTCTTTATACCTAGGTTATCAGCAGTGTTGCTTATTTTGCGCACATCATAGTTATCTAAGCTATTATTGAAACCATTGCCAAAATTTAGTTTAATTCCATCTGCTAAGTATTCTACCGCACTTGCATCTGTGCTATGTAAGTTTATTTCTAAAGTAGGCGTTGTTATACCAGGGCGAGAAGCAATATCATCACGACTCACCAATCGGCTGCCACCTACTTTATCGGTTTCTTTAATGGTAATGCTACTGTTGGAAGCTCCTGCTTGTATAAAGAACGCTTCTCCACTTTGTATGCTGTCTCTGATATTTAACCCAGGTATTTGCTCGTAATCTGAACCATTAAAAACGTAGGTTTCATATTTACCCAATCCATTTGCACCTGCTGCTAGTGGATTCCAAACTATAAAAGATGTACCAAAGCCCGGGTCGCCTGTCTTGGTTACACCTCTAAAATCTATAGCAGATGGGTAAGGGTTACCCACAGATTGAAACTTACCAGCATCCACATTAAACGTTTGGTCTCCTGTTCTAATAGCACCTTTAATACGAAGGTTGGTTCCAATGGTTGTACCACCTATTTGTACGCCTCTATCGCCACGTACAAATACAAAGTATCCTAGGTTATTGGCTATTGGGTTAGCATATGCCACTGATGTCACTATCTCATCAAATGTACCAGTAATCATATTGTAGCTTTTCATAGAGCCACGTATTGTGTATTCGTCCATATTGGAACCTGGCCCTGTAATACGTGTACCATAACCTGTACCTGTATTTACACCCAACGCTTCGTTTTCTCTCCAAGATTGTGTAATTGAAGGTGAACCAGCTATTGTAACTGGTGTGGCTAAGAAACGCCATGCTCGGCGGCTAAATAGGAAGCGCTCAATATTAACGTTGCCATCTATTATATTGCCGCTATTAGCCCCATTATTTGTTATATCAGCTACACTTGCTGTACCTGAAGCATTTGACACCAGAGTAAGATTGTCCTCAGTATTAAATATTCTATTACTACCTGCAAAAGATAACTTGCCTGTTACTTTTACTGTATCATTTGCTGTAAAATTTAAACCTGCTACTGTAGCTACGATGATATTTTTAACAGCCTTATCTTTTATTGTTAAACCTGATAACAAAGTATAAGGACACAAAACTGTACATGGAGCTACTTCTGATAATCGTAAAGTTCCATCGGTTAAATCTAAAATACCTCCTGTATTTGTAATGTTACCATACAGATTAAAAACACCCGTACCAGATACCT
>JAYSWO010000121.1:0-5384 GCA_043717975.1 Ferruginibacter sp.
TGTTCCTGTTCCGGGAGTAGTTTGGTTATTTGAAATTTTAACCCATGCACTAACAGTGTAGGCACTTAAAGTTGCAGTAAGTGCAGCAATTGCTGGGTATTTTAAATAACCATTTGCAAATGTTGCAGCTTGTCCTTTTGCGCCACCAGCGGTGTATGTTACCCCAACACTAGTTTCAGGTGCTGTACCAGTTTTGCTTTCTGTACCATTCCCGTCAAAAGACCAATAAGCTTTTAAATTTGCCGCACCTACTTCATTAGAGTTATTGTATCCGCCAATGGGTGGCAGCGGAACATCTACAACGTCATCCTTTTTTTTACAACTTGTAGAAATGGTCGTTAATACCACTGCTAAGGCAAGTATCATGTTTGTCTTTTTCATAATTTTTTTTTGTTTAAATGTTTGTTTTAAAATGTGTGTTAATGATTAGGATTAAATGTGGTAATGTTATTTTTACTGTTATTTAATTTTAATAGCCGAAATTTTGAGTTATTTTATTTCCGCTTAAATCAATTTGCCTTTGAGGAATTGGAAACAAATCATGCTTTGGAGAAATATAGGGTTTGCCAAGTGCTTGCAAAACCGCTGCAGCTCTTCCAGTTCTTCTTAGATCAAACATTCTGTCGTGTTCAAAAGCCATTTCTACCCTTCTTTCTTTATAAATACTGTTTCTCATATTGGTTTTGCTTATTGCATTAATACTTGCCAAACCAGCTCTTTGTCTGATCTGATTCAGAGCAGTTTTTGAGGCGGTAGTATCATTCAATTCATTTTCTACTTCAGCTTTCATAAGCAAAACTTCTCCGTATCTACATACCCTTAAATTTTTGTTAGATTGGCCTCTGTCAAAATACGACTCCGCAGTGCGGCTTACATAAGCTTTGTAATTGTAAAAAGGATTGGGCAATGTATTGCTTGTTACAAAACCATCCCACAATGTAGACCCAGAAATTAAGATAGTCGCTGCTTTACGCAAATCACCGGGCTCATATGCATTTACCAAATCAGGCGAAGGTGTATTAAAACCCCAACCAAAATCTCCTAAACCTGCACCCCTCATACCTTGTACTTCTGTATATTGTTGTAAGCCTTTGGGTGGGTTATCTGCAATGGCATTTATTTCCCAAATAGATTCTGCAGAAAACTCCCCTTGCTCACGCCATATCATTGCATAATTATTTAATAATGAAAATTGATTGCTGTTTATAATTTCATCGCACAAACCTTTTGATTGTGCCCACTTTTGTTGATACATCAATACTTTTGCCAACAAAGCTCGTGCAGCAAATTTTGATACACGTCCTCTTTCATTGGTAGTAATAACAGCAGGTAATTTCGCAATAGCATCTCTTAAATCTAATTCTATAGAAGCATAAATATCATCTGAGCTAGCTCTCACACTTGCGAGTTCAATGTCTTGCTGTGAAGCAAGTACTTTGTCTACTTTGGGCACACCCCCAAATACCCTAATCAAGTTCCAATAAAAGTAAGCCCTTAAAAAATTTGCCTCTCCTATATACCTTTCCTTTTCAGGAAAATTCATTTCATTTAAAAACTTTATTGCATAGCATGCTCGTCCTATACCATCAAAATTACCTTCCCATACTTCATTAAAAGAAATATTGGTAGGAGAAATTAACCAACCATCTAATTCTAATTTATCGCCCCCACCATCACCTGGAGAACTTCCCTTTTCTGCATCATCGCTAGTAATGCTAGATACGCCTATCCATGGAAAAGAATGGTTTTCCCAATCGTAGAGTTTATTGTACACTGCTCCTATAATTCTTTGAGCACCATCTGTAGGATTATTTATTAAATCATTAATGGTAGCCCCTCTTGTAGGTTCTTCTAAAAAACTTTTGCTACAAGAAATAGGGATTATGGTAAAGAATCCAATTATGACCAACCATATTATTGAAGATGCATATTTCATAATTTTTGTTTATTTAAATTGAATATTTATACCAACCAAATAGGTTGCTGAAATTGGATATACGTTTAACTCAATACCGGCTTCGTTTTGGCCGCCTGGTAACTCAGGTGTAAACCCAGTATATTTTGTATAAATAAAAGGGTTTTGTGTGCTGGCAAAAAAACGCAACCTATCAATGTGCTTATTTATTTTTTTTGATGAAAAATTATAACCAACCGTAATATTATTTATGCGTACAAATGAGCCGGATTCTATAAAATAATCTGTTGGATATGGTGTAACATTACTTGCGCCAGGATTGGTATTGTTATTACTACCAGGCTTCCATCTATCATTAGCTACACTGAACTCAACATTATAATTGCTACCAAATCTTACGCCTTTCTTTCCATTATACACTTTATTGCCAGATACGCCAATCACATCTATACTAAAATCTATTTTTTTCCAAATAATCGTATTGCTTAATCCATAATAAAATGTGGGTTGATAACTGCCAACATGTTCTCTATCGAGATTATCAATGATGCCATCTTTATTATTATCCACAATTTTTAAATCGCCTGGAACGGCTCCTATTACATGGGGGTATGCACTTATTTCATCATTGGTTTGAAAAATACCATTTGTACGATATACCCAAAACGAACCAATGGGCTGCCCAACCAATGTTTGTGTAGCATTGGAGCCATTGTTTAGACTACCAAAATTTAACGCCCTACCCAAACCTACATTTTTTACTTCGTTTTTATTGTAAGAAATATTTCCTTTAACAGTGTAGGTAAAATTCTCGTTTACTTTTTTATTCCATTGCAACGCTAGCTCTACCCCTGTATTGGCAATATTTGCAGCGTTTGTTAAAAATGAATTTCCAAATCCTACCGATGCATAGGGAATTGAAAAAAGTGCCTCGGTAGCCACTTTGTTGTAAAAATCAATTTCACCACTTAATGTATTATCTAACATTGAAAACTCAATACCTGCATCAAATTCTTTTACGACTTCCCACTGCAAATTAGGATCTACAATGCCTGTAACAATTGCACCATCAATTCTATTAGTACCAAAATAACTGAATAGTCTTTCTTGTGGTCTTAAATCAAATCTCCCTGGAAATACAACATCATTACCAACTAAACCAAAGCTTGCTCTAAGTTTTAAATTATTAAAGAGCGTTTGCTTTTCCATAAATTTTTCGTTGGTAGCTATCCATCCTATACCAATAGATGGAAAATTGGCCCATCGCTTACTGGCAGAAAAATTACTATTGGCATCTCTTCTAAATGTCGCATTAACCAAGTATTTATTTTTAAACTTGTAATTGGTTCTTATGAAATAGGATTCTCGTCTAAAATAATTTCCAATAGGATCTCTAAAATTTTGTTGCCCCTTTGCTGTATCGGTAAAATTTAGTTTCCAAACAGATTTATCATTGGGTATATTTCTATTGGCTATAAAGGCCCTGTTTGCCCAACCATCTCTGCGTTCTGCCGTATGACCTATTGTTACTTTTACATCATGCTTATCAGAAAACTTATTTTCATAGGTTACATAATTATCCCACACCCATTGATAAATAGAATCTTTTGTAAAACCTAAATCAGCATCCTCATTCATTTGTCCTCCCTCTTTTCCATTTGCTAAAAATGTTTTGTAAGCAGGAGTATAATTCCAACCGTTGTTTCTTTCTATATCAATACCAAATTGCGATTTAAAACTTAGACCTTTAATTGGCTTGTATTCCACCCATCCATTTGTTTGCACACGATTTCCAAAACTTCTATCATTGGTTGTTTTTAAAGTAGCATATGGGTTTCCTACATTACTTACTGCATTTGATACATTACCAAAACTACCATCTGCATTTATTGCATTAAAAATGGGTGCAGCTATATATGCAGTGGTAAACAAACTGTACGGTTTATTATTAGAAATGTACTTAGACATACTAATGTTGTTTCCTATTTTAATTTTAGTATTAATCGTATAATCATGGTTGTACCTTCCTGTATATCTATTATAATTATTGTCTAGCAATACCCCATTTTCATTAAGGTATCCGAGCGAAAGGAAATATCTGTATTTATTTTTCCCACCACTTACCGACAGATTGTGGTTTTGAAATAAAGCAGTTCTAGTAATTTGATCGTACCACGAAGTAGATCCTGTAATATCTCCCAAATTGACTGCCGGTATGCCCGCCGCTTCATTTGAATATGCAGCATACAAACCTGGGCCTGCCATGGTTACTTTATGTACCAACTGCTTTACACCTACTTGTGTGTTATAATTAATGGTAAATCCAGATTTACTGCCTGCCTTTGTAGTTATTAAAACTACACCATTTGCTGCTCTTGCGCCATAAATGGCTGTAGAAGATGCGTCTTTCAAAATATCTATAGAAAGAATATCAACCGCATTAATGTTTCTAATATCGTTTGTTATAATACCATCTACTATATACAATGGATCAGTACCCCCGCTAAGAATAGAACCAATGCCTCTTATTCTAACGTTAGGGGCGCTGCCAGGTGCACCATTATTTATTATTTGCACACCAGCTACCTTACCTTGAATGGCTTGTGTAGCTGTAAGAACAGGTATGTTCAAAATATCTGATCCCTTTATAGAAACAGAAGAACCTGTTAAATCCTTTTTTGTAGAGGTGCCATATCCAATTACGACCACTTGTTCCAATTCTTTTTGTGGTTGCGTTAATTTAATATTTAATATCGTTTGATTGGTTACCAAAATTTCTTGTGTACTATACCCAACAAATGATATAACTAAAATGGTATTTTCGGGAACGGAGATTTTAAATTTCCCTTCTCCATCAGTAGTTGTACCTTTATTTGTACCTTTTATTAAAATTGAAACAGCTTTAAGTGGTTCATTTTTTTCATTTGTTATTCTTCCATCTATGGTTACGTCTTGCTCATCTTTATTATTAGATCTAATAGCAATAAGATCATTATCTAATTTACGATACAGCAAATTGGTTCCTTTAAAGATTTTAATCATTACCTCTTCTATAGTTGTATTGCTTACCGTTATGCTTACTTTTTGGTATAAATCTTCTATTTTATTATTGTATAAAAATCTGTAATTACTTTTTTTCTCTATTAAGGAAAGTACTTTATTTACCTCCGTATTTTGTACATCCAACGATATATTTTGCGCATTCACTTCTATTCCCAAAGAAATAAAAAAGCATATTAGTATGAATAATTTTGATCTCATATGTACATATCGTTTTTAAAAAACGATAAAAAAATTATGATGATTTTAAAACCTAATTTATTTTTTTGTGCATTCTACTATAACTTTTTCTGCATAAATCACTTCCATTACTTCCCGTATTTTCCTATTCTTAATTATTTATAAATTATAATTTTATCTTTTTCTGTTATATAGTTAAACTTATTTGTAAACTGAAGAGCTTTCAAAG
>JAYSWO010000122.1:0-5355 GCA_043717975.1 Ferruginibacter sp.
GATGTGGTGGAATACAACGGTAAAAAATTGTTTGTTACAAAAAATTTGGTATATATTTTATTGAACAAACCTAAAGATTATATCACTACTACCGATGACCCACAAGGAAGAAAAACAGTGTTGGAATTGATACGTCAGGCTACCAACGAAAGGGTTTATCCAATTGGTCGTTTAGATAGAAATACCTCTGGTGTATTGTTGCTTACCAATGATGGCGATTTAACACAGAAGTTATCTCATCCTAGTTATGAAATTACAAAAATATACGAGGTAAGATTAGATAAAAATTTAACCAAAACAGATTTTGATAAAATAATAACAGGGCTTACTTTAGAAGATGGTCCGGTGATTGTGGATACACTTGCGTACGCAGACGCAAAAGACAAGTCTATTATTGGTATTGAAATACACAGTGGGCGCAACCGCATTGTACGCCGCATATTTGAAAGTTTGGGCTATGATGTAAAGGGATTGGATAGGGTAATGTATGCGGGGCTTACAAAGAAAAATGTGGAGCGTAGCAAGTGGCGCTATTTGAGCGAAAAAGAAATTCGGGTGTTGAAATACATGAATGAATCTAAACGTGGAAAGAAAATAGCTGCAAGTATAGGGGAGGAGAAAAAAAGTGCAGTGCCTACAAAAAAAGACATACCATTTGAAGATAGAAAAGGAAGAGACTTTAGTAATGCAGAAATAGCCGAAGCATTAGGCGATACGGTATCATTGGCGGCTAATCCAAAGCGTGAGAGAGCTATAAAAACGCCACAGCCTAGAAAGTTTAAAACACATTCTGAAAAGAAAGCGGCGGCAGCAAAATTAGCAGACGAAGCAGCAGGTGTGCCTACTATTAAGGTAGCTTCAAAGCCAAGAAAAGGCGATAAGAAAAAAAATACATCAACGGCAAAAAAAGGAACGAGTGGCAAAAAGTAAATACGATATCATTTTCGAAAATGATGATTTTGTAGCAGTGAATAAACCGAGCGGAATGCTCACTATTCCTGATAGAGAGCAAACAGAAAAATCGTTGAAAGAGTTTTTAATAGACAAATATAAAAATATATTTGTAGTACATCGATTAGATAAAGATACAAGTGGCTTGGTGCTGTTTGCAAAAAACGAAGCAACACATAAGTACCTTTGTAAAATATTTGAGGAGAGAAAAGTTGAAAAATTTTATCTAGGAATCGTAATGGGTGAGCACGTAGAAAAAACAGGAACCATAGATGCACCAATAACAGACCACCTTACTCGCAAAGGTACAATGACGGTGCATCGTAGTGGAAAAGAATCGCAAACGGGTTATGAAGTGCTGGATGCTAATCCAAATTTTTCATTGGTATCTTTTCAATTGTTTACTGGTCGTACACACCAAATACGAGTACACACAAAAGAAATCGGTCACCCATTGGCATGCGATCCTTTGTATGGAGATGGAAAACCTATATTACTTTCTTCCATAAAAAAGAATTATAAATTGAGTAAGCATGATGATGAAGAAAGACCAATCATAAATAGATTGGCACTACATTCTTACAAACTTAATTTTGAAGATGCCCATGGTGCTAAAATGGAATTGTGTGCAGAAGCCCCGAAAGAATTTAGGGCATTGATGCAGCAGTTGAAAAGAAAATAGAATTGCAATTGAGCTTTGCGTTTTACAATTCCATAAAAACTATTTACTTTTGAAGCCCACAAACCATGCTATCTAAAAAAACACAATACGGATTAAAAGCGCTTGCTTACCTCTCAGAAAAATATGGGGAAGGCCCTGTGCTTATAGCTGAAATAGCAGAAGCAAAAAAAATACCCATCAAATTTTTAGAGAGTATTTTATTGCTTCTTAAACAACATAATATTTTAGAAAGCAAAAAAGGAAAGGGCGGCGGTTACTTTTTATCTCAATCACCCAAAAAAACATCTATTGCTAATGCGATCAGAATTGTTGATGGCCCTATTGCATTGCTTCCTTGTGTGAGCTTAAATTTTTATTCGAAATGTGCTGATTGTGACGAAACAAATTGTGGACTAAAAAGAACCATGGAAGTAGTAAGGGATGCCACCCTAAAAGTTTTGGAGAAAAAGAATTTGATGGATTTGATAGATGGTAAGTTTCTTGAAATTAAAAAATCTGTAACTATTCAGTTCCAAAAGTAGCTATTTTATGTAATGCGTATAAAACATTATTCCCATTTTTGATTGAGGTATCAATTATGGATCTAATAACTGCAAACACATTTGCGCTATGAAGTGATTTAAACTGTCCTGATATTTTCTGTTTTACTTTAATATTTCTAATAGCTCTTTCTGAACCATTATTATCAGGTGTTACATTTGATTGTTGTAAAAAATAGAGGATACACTCCTGCTTTGCTAAGAGTTTTTTCTGTAGCTTTTTTGATTTTTTGTGTATTTCGTTTATTGGATATTTTAGCCATTTGTCTAGCCTTTCAAAAAGTGCATCTCGTTTTATGTTTGGGTAATAATAATCAGCAGTGTTTAGTTCATTCTTTAGGTTGATGGCTTCTAGCAGCAAGGCTTTAAATTCTTTAGCCCATATACATTTGTCTTTATACAATTGGTTGAGCTAGTTGAACTCTCTCAATAAATGAGCTGTGCATATTTGGTGTGCCTTTGCATTTGTTTGAAAGTGGCAGGGCCATCTATCATGTATTAGTGTAGCATTGGGTAAGCCGTGTTCAAAAGTTTCTTGTATTGTTTTAAATCCTCTACTTGCTGCACATACAATGTAGGTAAGTGTATCAGTTTGCCATGTCCAAGCCCAATGGTTTTTGCCATTAATGTTTACTCCTGTTTCATCTGCACCAACGGCTGTGGCTTGTTCTATTTTTTCTTTTATAGTATTGTACATTGGCAACGCTTTTTGAGCAATCCTTTGTAATATATTGTTGATGCCGCCTGTGCTTATGGGTAAACCCATTACATCTTTCAAAAACTCTTTGGTTCTTGCGTATGGTATATATTGTCTGCCATGCAAGTAAGCTATGAGCGATTCTACCCTAGGCCCATATTGTACGGGGCTTGTTACATGCTTTGGAAAATTGTCAACGCTTGTATGCCCACAACTACATTGCTTCTTATAAACTTGATGTTCTATACATTGTAATGCTACAATGGGTAAGTCCAATAACTGCCTTTTGCTTACAAACTCTTCTACATTATTTGTTATATCTGCACCACACTTACCACAAGCCGTTGGGCTATGTTTTACTATTTCATCTAATACACTTCTACATTCCAATGTTGTGCCTTCATGCCCTTCTTGTCCACCTACTTTTCTGTTGGATGGCTCACGCAAACTTTGGTTTTTCTTTGGTCTATTTTGGTCTTGTGAGGGAGGGATATGGCTATTATTACTATTCTTTTTGTTTTTTAGAAGCGCATTTTCTGCTTCAAGTATTTTTATCCTTGCTTCGAGTTGCTCTATTTTTTGCAGTAATGTTTGTAATAATAATTGAATATCCAATGTAAAAAATTGAATTGCAAAAATGAGTTACAAATAAGCTAAAGCCTAATATTTACAACACTTTTAATGCACAAACCAAAATAATAAAGTGCATAAAAAACAGATTTTTTAAAATAAGGCTTTATAAAGGCGATATTCAAAATAAATAAATTAATACAAAAGAATAATCTTCAGTTAAATAAAAATGCCACCAAAAATTCGGTGGCATTTTTTATATAATTTGAAAATGTTTATTTGTACAATGGAATAATGCCATTTGCCAATTCAACCATTTTCTTAATTCCATCTTCTGGTAAAGCGCCTTTTTTGAAATCTGCCATTACCTCAGGTAATTTGTTGTTCATCTCTGTTAAGAAATGCTCTTCAAATTCTTTTACTTTTTTAACAGCTACGTTTTTCATTAACCCTTGTGTACCTAGGTAAATAATAGCTACTTGTTTTTCTACTGCATATGGAGTGTACTGAGGTTGTTTCAAAATTTCCACATTACGAGCACCTTTATCAATTACGTTTTTGGTAGCAGCATCAAGGTCTCCACCAAATTTAGAAAACGCTTCAAGCTCACGGTACAATGCTTGGTCAAGCTTAAGTGTACCAGCCACTTTTTTCATTGATTTAATTTGTGCATTACCACCCACACGACTTACAGAAATACCCACGTTAATGGCTGGGCGAATACCCGCATTAAATAAGTTACCTTCTAAGAAAATTTGTCCGTCGGTAATAGAGATTACGTTGGTAGGAATATATGCAGATACGTCACCCGCTTGTGTTTCGATAATTGGTAAAGCTGTAAGCGAACCACCACCTTTTACTAAATGTTTAATAGATTCTGGCAAGTCATTCATCTGACGAGCTATTTCATCTTTAGAAACAACTTTTGCAGCTCTTTCTAATAAACGACTATGCAAGTAGAATACATCGCCAGGGTAAGCCTCACGACCTGGAGGGCGACGAAGCAATAAAGACACCTCACGGTATGCTACGGCTTGCTTAGATAAATCATCATATATAATTAATGCTGGACGACCTGTATCTCTAAAAAACTCTCCGATAGCTGCACCCGCAAATGGAGCATAAAACTGTAATGGAGCTGGTTCAGAAGCAGATGCCGCAACGATAGTTGTATAAGCCATGGCACCATTTTCTTCCAATGTTTTCATAACACCAGCAATGGTAGATGCTTTTTGCCCAATAGCTACATATATACAATACACTGGCTTGCCAGCTGCATAAAATTCTTTTTGGTTAATGATGGTATCAATGGCAATAGCAGATTTACCAGTTTGTCTATCACCAATAATTAACTCACGCTGACCACGACCTACAGGTATCATCGCATCAATAGCCTTGATACCAGTTTGTAATGGCTCGGTTACTGGCTCACGAAAGATAACACCAGGTGCTTTTCTTTCCAAAGGCATTTCATATAATTCACCTACCAATGGGCCTTTACCATCTATGGGTGTACCCAATGTATTGATAACTCTACCACACATACCTTCACCTACTTTTATAGAGGCAATTTGTCCAGTACGTTTTACTTTGTCTCCTTCACGTATTTCGCCACTATCACCCATCAATACCACACCCACATTGTCTTCCTCAAGGTTAAGGGCAATGGCTTTTACACCATTATCAAACTCTACAAGCTCACCCGAGCGTACATTGTTAAGCCCATATACACGAGCAATACCATCACCTACTTGCAATACAGTACCTACTTCTTCTAAGTTAGCTCCTGCATTAAAATTGCTTAATTGCTGACGAAGTATCGCTGAAATTTCGTCTGGTTTAATTTCTACCATAAATTATCTGTTCGTTGGTTAATTTATATGTAAGCCTTTAGATTAGGCTCGTTTTTCGGGCGC
>JAYSWO010000123.1:0-13724 GCA_043717975.1 Ferruginibacter sp.
AGTATCGCTTAAAGAAAGTTTGTCGCCAAACCAAGCTGTCATTACTTCTGCTGCAGCAGCAGATATGGTGGCATGTCCGCTTGTATATGATGGAAACGGGGGCGTTTGTATATATGGTCTCCACGCATCTGTTATAAATTTATTGATAACGGTTTCTGGTCTTGCACAATTGGTTTTAAATTTTTCATCCCAACAACTTATAAAACCTTCAAACAAACTGATAGCAGTTTGTGTGTAAGCAGCAACTGTAGTATTGAAATCTGCCTTTGCTTCTTTTGCTGCAATGCCTACAATATTCATCCAATGCCCGGGTGGCGAAAACTTTTTGGTAGCATAACTCGCATGCCCTACCACATTCATTTTAAAAGGATTGTCGTCCCAAAAATCTGCAATTAATTTTTGTTCATCGGTAAGGCTATCACCAATATTTTTTACTTCCATTAATGCTTTGTAATAAACACTGCTTTTATTTTTTATATCAAAAGCAGGTGGGGCAGGAGGGGGGAATTCGGCAGCAGAATCCAATATCATGGTTCTTATTTCGCTCCAATGAGGCTCTAATGCTGAGGCATACATGGGTGCTGTTGGAATCCATCTACCATCAATATCTGATTGTACAGAATACTTTTCTGCCGTTCTTGTTTGCGCATAATTGTCTTTTTTACTCCAACGCATTATCGTTGCTACTACTGAGTCCGAGTAGATAATCGTATTTTCTAAAACATCCTCAGGCATTCCCAAACTATCGGCCATATTTTTCAATTCTTCATAATAGCCCATCATGCTTCCTTCAGGGAATGTAACTGCATTGCCCACTTTGGTAAAGGATAGTAATGCGGCTAGAGAATAATTTACTTCCTTTCCTGCTTCGGCTATTGGCATTTTGGGTAAATGTTTTATTTGTGTATGAAGGCTATTAAAACTACTATCGCCCGCGGCTACACACTCATAAGCAGCTATGTTTGCATACACATAATTCCTGCTAGCTATCACGGGCGGAAAATTATTTTCCAATACCACATCATTTAATTGCTTTACCGTTTTGCAAAATAAAATTGGATTGTTAAAATATGTTTTATACTCGATACTTTTTTGCTTACATGCTACCATAGCACAAAGCATTACAGGCAGTATTGCCTTTAATGATTTCATAAATTATTAATTGTTGAAGAAATGTTTGCTAAGAATTATGCAAAGCATTCAGGAGGTAGCTCAGGTGTAAGTGCAGCAAATAAGCTGTAAACCTTAGCGTTTGTAATGTAGGGTAATGTAGTTGCAATATTTACCAAATCAACCACGTTGTAGGAAAAGCTGTTTTGAATATATTCAGTTAGAGATAATTTTTTTATTGTTTGTATAGGACTTTTTTGTTTTGAATTGTTGTTTCCTAATTCAGTATTACTTTTTTCAATATTGCTTTTTGTTTCTGCCAATGCTATTTTTTCTTCGTTGGGCAAACACATTAAATACAATACATTGTTTTCTATTTTCCTTTTTACAAAATGATATTGCACCCCTTTAATCACCGTTTCTCCATAAGCAGTTTCATATTCCTTATCAGATACATAAGGCATATTTAAGTCGGTCTTAATTTCTATAAGATTGTTTTCATCAAAATCTTTTGCTTCTATACTCGCCGTTAAATCTTTTGAAGCATTCTTTTCCAAATAAGAAAATACCATGCGGTAGCCGAATATATTAAACAGCAGTACAAATAATAATAATATGGAAAACACTTTTTTCAAATGAATACGAATATAGCTTTTTTTAAAGTAACACGGAATGATGTTGAAAAATATTAGTAACCATCAGTGCTCAAAATATTTAGTTATAGCAACTAATAATTTTTCTTATTTTACAACATACGTCTTCCTATCCTTTCCAACGCCTGTAATAGTAAGGCTTTTCCAACCACTTGGCAGGGTAGATTTTATTTGTTGTAAACCTGTAGGTGTTATATCTAAACCACCAAAACCCATTAAAATAGCCTGTATTACTCCTCCCGCACCTGTAGCAAAATATGGATTGGTACCACCTTTTGTTTCGGCTATTACTCTAAATGGTGGATTTAAATTTGGACGATAGGCATCTTTAAACCAATAGTCAGCTTTTTGAGCATCGCCAAGGCGACTGTACAATAATGCAAAAATGGCTTGGGTCATAGCAGGTGTACCTTCATTTGGTATTTTTGTAGAATAAAAATCCAAATCTTTTTTTATTTGGGCAGCATCGGTAATTTGTTTTAGCGGATAAGCCAACAAATTTACATCCGCTTGTTTTATGCCTTCGCCTTTGTAGGTATCATGCTCGGCAGTTACACCATTTGCCATTTTTGTAAATGGAATATTATTAGCCACCAATTCCCAATCAGCATTTTTTACAATACCTAATACTTGAGCAGCCATATTTGCATACTGCAAATTTGTTTTTGCAGCAGCATTGGTGAATGCATTATTATTTACATTCTCGGCCCACTCATCTGCAGCTACTACATTTTTAATTTCAAATTTATTTACGCCATTTCTTTCTACTCTACTTGCCCAAAAGTTCGCTGTTTCTTTTAGTATAGGCCAACCTTTTTCTTTTAGCCATTCTTTGTCTTGAGTTACACAATAATAATTCCATGCAGCAATACCAACACACGCTGTAATATGCTGCTCAAATGGGCCGCTCAATGCCCACACAGGTGTTTCTTCTACGCCTGTTTCAGCACTTTCCCAAGGAAATTTTGCACCTTTATAACCTACACTAAATGCATTTCTTTTAGCTGCTTCCAATCGTTGAAACCGATATTCCACCATACTCTTTGCAATCTCCGGATGCAATACCAACAAACCTGGATACATCCATAATTCGGTATCCCAAAACACATGGCCATTATATCCTAATCCGCTCAAACCCATTGGTGACGGGCTTAATGCAGTTCCCTCTCTTGTAAAAGAATATAGATGATACAACATACTATGCACATCTTGTTGTGCTTGTGCATCACCTTCTATTACAATATCGCTGGTCCATAAATCTTTCCACGCTTTTTGATGAAACTCTACCAATCTTTTTGCGCCTTCTAATTTTGCATATATCGTTAAGCGCTCTGCTTCATTTAATGGGTCGGCATGATGTGCAGATGTAATGCTACTGCCTGCAATAGAAAAAGTATAACTTGTACCTACCGTTAGTTTTTTGCCAAACTTCATTAAATGCATATTGTTGTCCCACATTTCGTGTATCACTCTTGGCTCATTGCCATGCGGCTCCGTAAATAAAAAACTATTGCTTGCACACATCGTTAATTTTCCTGTAGGACTTTTTGCTTGGCTAGTAAGCAAACTAATCACCACATGTGGTCTATCTATTTCGTTGTAATAATTTTCTACATTTTTTAATGCATCGGGGGCTTCCATTACACTTGCTGCATTTATGTTGATGTCTTTTTTTGCAGTTACTGTTACATTCATCAATACGGTGTAAGGCAATTGGCGCAACGCATAATAGGTATAACTTACCGTAGCTTTTTCTCCATAATCAAAAGAAGTTGTAAATGCCGCATTTTGCATATCTATACTTTGCACCATATTGGTTGCATCAGCAGCACCAAGCCTTCTGCCATCAATATCCATGTACATATTGAGTAGATTAAAACTCTTTAAAAAATTGCCCACCCTACCACGCCCATACAAATCATAGGCGCCTGCAAGCACTACATCTTTTACTTTAAAAGGCTCTGCACTGCTTACTACGCCTAGCATGCCGTTGGCCACGGTTACGCCATAATAATTAGTGGGGTCTACTTTATTGGCAGTAATTTTCCAAGGGTCTTGGGCAAAACAAGGTTGAAAGTTGAAAGTTGAAAGTTGAATAACGATGCAAAGTTTTAATATTTTGTTCATATTTTTTTTATTTGTTTACGAGCTGAAGTTCCTTGATTGGACTTCAGTGGCGACGCTCCATTCATTTTTAGTAATTCTATTGAGCGCTTTCAACGCAATCTTTATTATTCCTTGTGTTCCTTTGTACCCTTTGTAGGAAAATTATCTCACTTCAACTTCACCACACAAGCCTGATAGCCTTCCAACACTATATTTTCACCATCTAACTTCAATGCTTGTAAGTTATTGATTAATTCTTCTCCCAAGCTAAATCCTTTTGGAATAGGAGTGGAGCTCTTATCCCTCTTAAAATTCATTAGCACTAAAAATGTTTCTGCACCGTTGCTTCTTGTATAGACAAAAATATTTTTATTTTCAGCATCCAACAAATTGTACTTTCCATACACCAATACATCTTTATATTGTTTTCTCAATTTTGTAAGCGTTCTAACATAATTCAAAATAGAATTTTTGTCGTTGTCTTGCTGTGCAACATTTACGGTAGTAGTATTTGTATTAATTGGTAACCAAGGTTTTCCTGTTGTAAAGCCCGCAAGTGGCGTAGCATCCCATTGCATAGGCGTACGACCATTGTCCCTACTAAGTTCTGCTTGCATGGCCAAATATGCATCTGCCGCAGCTTTGCTTTTTTTTAATTCAATATAATATCTGTTTCTTGTTTGCAAATCATTGTACTCTTCTACAGTTTTAAAACGAATATTGGTCATACCAATTTCATCACCATTGTATAGATATGGCGTAGCTCTTTGTGTAAGCAAAAAAGTATATAACATTTTTGCACTTGTTTCTCTGTATGCGGCAGAATCATTGCCATAACGGCTTACGGTGCGGCTTTGGTCGTGGTTGGCAAAGAACACTGTGTTCCATCCATTGCTCAAAAATTTATTATCCCACTTGCTTACAATTTTTTTTATACCTGTTACATTATGTGCTTTTACATTGTACTCGCCATAGTCTAATGAATCCTTATCCCTTCCCCAAATATTTCCAATTTCGTCGGAGTATAAAGTGCTCAATTCATTTCTGTCTGTACCTACATAATCTTCCACTTTGCTAAACGGAATTACACCACCTTCGCCTACTGTATATAAATCATATTTACTTAAAACTTTATCATTCATTTCTTTTAAATACGTATGCACTTTAGGGTCGGCGCCATAATAGCTTACAAATTTTTCATTGCTAAAATCTTTTGGCATCGTAGGCCAACTCGTATCTTTTGCCATAAACGGAAACGCATCTAATCTGAAACCACTCACCCCTTTTTCTGCCCAAAATTTCATCATGTCATACATTTCTTCTCTTAGTTTTGGGTTTTCCCAATTTAAATCGGGTTGCTTTCTACTAAAATAATGTAAGTAATAACTATTGGTTGTACTATCAAAACGCCATGCATCTGCGTTTTCATCAAATAGGCTGTAACGATGTGGTGGTGTGCCTTTCTCGGCAGGCCACCAATGATAATAATCTCTGTATTTATTGGTACGACTACTTTTAGCACCCTTAAACCATTCGTGTTCGTCACTGCTATGGTTCAACACAATGTCCATTATTAATTTGATGTTGCGTTTTTTCATACCCGCAAGCATTTCATCAAAATCTGCCATCGTTCCCATTTCTTTCATTATGGCTCGGTAGTCGCTAATGTCATAACCAATATCATCATTCGGGCTTGCACAAATTGGGTTTAACCAAATAGCATCTATTCCCAAACTTTGTAAATAATCCAATCGTTGTGTAATGCCTTTTATATCGCCCACTCCATCGCCATCACTATCTTGAAAGCTGCGAGGATAGAGTTGATAAACGACCGCTTCTTTCCACCATTTTTCATTTGTAGAAGAAGATTTTTCTTTTTGATTACAAGAAAGAAAACTTAAAACTGTTACTGCTAATAAAAGTTTTTTCATCATTATTTATTTTTTGTTTACGAGCCGAAGACCCTTAATTGAACTTCAATGGCGACGCTCCATTCGACTTTATTAATTCTATTGATCGCTTTTAATGCAATCATCATTCTTCTTTTGTGTTCCTTTGTGCCTTTTGTGAGATAACTATTTACTTTACCTGAAAATCCCCCTGCTTCACATCTCTAGAATTTCCACCAACATACACACTAAACTTCCCTGCTTCCATAACTGTATTTCCATTCGCATCTAAAAATGATAAATCTTTTTGAGTTAAAGTAAATGATACTGTTTTTGTTTCACCTGCTTTTAATAATATTTTTTCAAAAGCTTTCAATTCTTTTACAGGGCGAACAATGGAAGCAGCATGGTCTCTAATGTACAATTGTACTACTTCTTCGCCATCTACAACGCCACTATTTGTAACAGAAATTGTTGCTGTTAACTTACCTGTTTTTGAAATAGTAGTTGCAGATAATTTTATATCGCCATAAGTATATTTTGTATAACTCAACCCATAACCAAAAGGGTAGAGCGGTTCATTACTTAAATCTCTGTACCTGCTAGTCCAATCACTTGGCTCAGTGTTTGGTTTCGGTCTATTGGTGTTAAAATGATTATAATAAATTGGTATTTGTCCTATAGAAAGAGGAAAAGTAATCACTGTTTTTGCAGAAGGATTATATTCTCCCAATAGCATAGATGCAATAGCGTTGCCATGTTCGGTACCTAAAATCCAACATTGTACCAGTGCATTTGTAAGCGGCTCTGCTTGTGTAAGTATCAATGGGCGACCACTTGAAACCAATGCTACAATTGGTTTACCTGTTTTTTGCAATGCTTTTAATAATGCTATTTGCCCTTCACTAATCACGGGGTTTGATAATGCTCTATCTTCTCCTGCCATCTTTCCACTGATGCCAATATTTACCACTATCACATCTGCATTATTTGCATTTGTTACTGCTTCATTTATTAAAGCTTCTGTTGTAGTATTATCATCACTATAACCATTGCAAAAAGTAATATTGCTCACTTTACTTTTTAATCCTTCCAATACAGAAACTGCTTCACTAGTTTTACCCTGCGCTACCCAAAAGTCAAACATATCGTCCTTGCTACTAGCATACAAACCCACTAATGCAATTTTTTTATTTTTATCTAAAGGAAGAACGCTGTTTTCATTTTTTAATACTACAATTGATTTTTTTGCAGCTTCTAAAGCAATGGCTCTATTTTCTGCAGTAAAAATTTTATTTTTTTCATTATCATCATTACTAAATTTTAATGCATTTTCAAATAAGCCTATTCTAAATTTTTGATATAAAATTTTCCCAACTGCCTCGTCTAATTGCTTAATATTTATTTTGCCTTCTTTTAATAATTGTGGCAAAAACTCTTCTGATACTTTACTTTCCATATCCATCATACTACCCGCTTGCAATGATTTTAATGCTGCATCTTTTCTATCTTCGGCATAGCCATGATTTATTTCTTCCCCAAACGACCCCCAATCGCTTACTACAAAACCTTTAAAGCCCCATTTGTTTTTCAAAATATCTGTTACTAAAAATTTATTCGCACTTGCAGGAACACCATCCAATACATTAAAAGCATTCATAACTGTTGCTGCACCTGCATCTACAGCCGCTTTGTAGGGCGGTAAATATTTGTTCCATAACACAGGTCGGCTCACATCTACATTATTATATTCTCTGCCTGCTTCTACCAAACCATAAGCCGCAAAATGTTTTACACAAGCCAATATATGTTCGTTGTCATTTAAACTTCCTTGTAACCCTTTTACCCTAGCGGCAGAAACTATACCACCATAAAAAGGGTCTTCGCCAATGCCTTCCATAATACGCCCCCAACGTGGGTCGTTTGTAATATCGCACATGGGAGCAAATGTCCAATGCAAGCCTGCTGCCGATGCTTCTTTTGCTGCAATGGAACTATTTTTTTCTATACCTTTTACATCCCAACTACAGGCTTCCGCCAACGGAATGGGAAAAATAGTTTTATAACCATGTATCACATCATATCCAAAAATTAATGGAATGCCTAACCTACTTTTCATGGCTTCTTGTTGTACTTTTCTTGTGTCAGCTACTCCAACTACATTCAGCAAAGAGCCTACACGCCCATCTCTCACTTGTTTTGCTTTTTCATTTTGCCCCGCATCATTTGCAGCAGGGCCAGTAAATGCACCACCATTTAGTTGGTTTAACTGTCCTGCTTTTTCTTCTACAGTCATGCGGCTCAATAAATCTTTTACCCTTGCATCAATTGGTAGTGTTGCATTTTGATAAGGTAATTTTGTTTGGGCATTTGCATGTAAAGTAAATGCCACTAAAAAATAAATAATTGTTTTTTTCATTTTGCTGTTTATATATAATCGATAAAAGTTGAATAATGTTATACTGTTGAACGGAGCGTCGCCACTGCTGATCAATCAGGGGTATTAGCTTGTCAACAAAAAATATTTAGAAATAAAATGCAAAGCATTTTATTTCAATTTCACTACACAAGCCTGATACGGTTGCAGAATAACTTTTCCTGCATCAATCTTCAATGCACCTAAATTATTTATCCATTCTTCTCCCAATTGCATCGAACCTAAATTAAAAATTCCTCCATGTTGCCTAAAACTCAATAGCACCAAAACTTTTTCTCCTGCACTTTCTCTTGTATAGGCATACACATCGGGGTTGTTGGTATCTAGCAAAGTATATTTTCCATACACCAATACATCTTTATGATCTTTGCGAAGCTTGGTCATTTTTCTAAAATAATTCAAAGTAGAATTTGCATTTTTTTCAGCCGCATCTACATTAATTTCTGTTTTGTTATCATTTACCTTTAACCAAGGTAATCCTTTAGTAAAACCTGCATTGGCGCTAGAACTCCACTGCATAGGGCTTCTGCCATTATCTCTACCGCCACCATATTTTACCTGCTCATCAATAAATGCTTGAAGGTTGCCACCACCATTTTCTATTTTACCAAACTCAGCCATTATTTCTATATCCTTAAAATCTTCTTTTTTAGTTAGCCTTAAATTCGTCATGCCCAATTCATCACCATAATAATAATATGGAGTGCCTCGCATACTTAACAAAAATGTTGTTAGCATTTTACTGGAAGCTTCTCTAAACTCAGGTGCATCATTACCCCATCGGCTTACCATACGTGGTTGGTCGTGGTTTGCTAAATAAATAGTACCCCATCCTTTGTTTGCAAACACACTATCCCAATCGCTGTATATTTTTTTAAAATCTACCAAACTCCAATTCGGGTTCATGGTTTTATATTTTCCTTTTATATATCCCAAATCTACTCCGTCAAAATGATAACTCATATCTAATTCTTTGCGAGCAGGGTCCACAAAATTCATAGCTGTAGCTTTTGTTGTGCCAGCTCCTTCCGACAGTGCCATCACATTATACTTGCTCAATACCTCTTTATTCATTTCTTGCAAATACGTATGCACAGCTGGTGTGCTTGCAAAATACGTAAACCATCCGCCACCATATTTTTCATCCAATTCTTTTTGCGAAATTACAGGAAAAGAAGTATCCTTAGCTATTACAGAAATTACATCCATTCTAAAACCATCTACCCCTTTTTTAAACCAACCATCCATCATGGTATAAATTTCTTTACGAAGTTTTGGATTTTCCCAATTCAAGTCTGGTTGTTTGTAGCTAAAATAATGCAAGTAGTAAGCATTGGTTGTACTATCAAAACGCCATCCACTGCCGTCTACCTCAAAACTACCAGGCCTAAATGCAGGTTTACCTCTTTCGGCAGGCCACCAATGGTAGTAATCTCGGTATGGATTATCTCTACTCTTTTTACTTTCTTTAAACCATTTGTGTTCATCGCTACTATGGTTTACAACTAAGTCCAACACACATTTTATACCTCTATCGTGCATACCTTTTAGCAATGCATCAAAATCAGCCATCGTTCCAAATTCTTTCATAATGCTTTCATAGTCGCTAATATCGTACCCATTATCAGCATTGGGGCTTCCATAAATAGGATTGAGCCACACAATATCTATCCCCAAGCTTTTTATATAATCTAGTTTTTCAATAATACCTTTTAAATCGCCCACACCATCTCCATCGCTGTCTTTAAAACTGCGGGGATAAATTTGATAAACCACGGCTTCTTTCCACCATTTATCGTCTTTTGGGTTGGTAGCAGTAACTAAATTTGAGTGATTAGTAGATTTGTTGCTATTGCAACTTATTACGGTTAATACTATCAGAGCAATAATAATTTTATTAAATGTATACATATTGTTTTTAAAATACTTTGTTTAAAAAAATGATTTAATAAAATGATTATTTTATTTCGTAATTTAATTTTTTTACACAGATATTTGTTGAAATTATAAAAAAATATATTAAACAAACGTTTGCGGTGGTAATTTCAATAGTTATTCATTTTTTACTTTTTGCCATCATTTAATGTTTATTCATTCTTAAAATCTTCTTAATTATTCCGTAGTTTATATGCTAATTTTAAATAAAATGTTTAAGAATTTTCTTTTTATTTTTTCCTTATTGCTAATATTAGGTTGTAAAGGAAAGCAGGTTCTTTTTAGCGAAGTGGATGCAAAAAATAGTGGACTTTTATTTAACAATGAAATTAAAGAAGACGATATATTGAATCCTATGAACTATGAATATATTTATAATGGGGGTGGAGTGGGAATTGGAGATTTTAATAATGATAGTTTAGTAGATATTTACTTTACCGGAAGTGTAACGCCTAACAAACTTTTTTTAAATGAGGGTAATTTAAAATTTAGAGATATAACAAGTATTTCAAAAGTAGATGGAAAAGATAAGTGGTGTAAAGGTGTTACAGTTGTAGATATTAATAACGACGGTTGGAAAGACATTTACGTAAGTTGTGCTGTTTATCCATCTGTAGAAGCAAGAAAAAATTTATTGTATATAAACAAAGGTATTACAAATGGTATTCCAATCTTTCAGGAAGAGGCTGAAGCTTACGGCTTAGCTGATACAAGTAGCACTCATATGGCTACTTTTTTTGATTATGATAATGATGGTGATTTAGATGTCTATTTATTAGAGAATGATTTAACAGGTAGATATGCCAATGAATTTAGAGAAATAAAAACAGATGGTAGTTTTAAAACAACCGACAAACTATTCGAGAATAATTTTGATAGTACATTGCATCATCCGATATATAAAGACATAAGTAAAAAAGCAGGTATAACTATTGAAGGGTATGGCCTTGGTGTAAATATTTGTGATATTAATAATGATGGTTGGAAAGATATTTATATAAGTAATGACTACATATCAAATAACCTACTTTACATAAATCAGCAAAATGGAACGTTTAAAGAGGAGTGTGCACAATATTTTAAGCATACAAGTAAAAATGCCATGGGCAATGATGTAGCCGATATAAACAACGACGGCTTGCCAGATGTATTTGAACTGGATATGGCGCCTGCGGATAATTATCGCTCAAAAATGATGATGAATGATGCGAGTTATCAAAATTGGCAAAACAGCGCTAGATATGGATATATGCAACAGTATGTAAGAAATACATTACAATTAAATAGAGGCTTTGTAAAAACTGACAGCATTCGTAAACCAGTATTTAGCGAAATAGCCCAACTAAGTGCTGTATCACAAACCGATTGGAGTTGGGCGCCATTATTAATTGATGTAGATAATGATGGGTGGAGAGATATATTAATTAGTAATGGTTTGCCAAAAGATATTTCGGATATGGATTTTATGGCATATCGAAATAATGCCGTAAATGCTACTTCTGCAGCGGATGTTTTAAAACAAGTACCCACATTAAAAATTAGTAATTATATTTTTAAAAATAATGGTGATTTAACCTTTACAAATAATTCAAATAATTGGGGATGGGAAACTCCTACTTACAGTGCAGGCATGGCTTATGCAGATTTTGATAATGACGGCGATGTAGATGTAGTATGTAATAATACAAATATGAATGCAAGTTTGTTGGAAAACAAATCCATTTCAAATGGGGAAAATAATTACATCAATATCAGTTTAATTGGGAGTGCTTCCAATAAAGATGCTATTGGATCTATCATACATTTGTATTACAATAAGCAACATCAAATGTATGATTATACACCGTATAGAGGGTATATGAGCAGCGTACAATGTATGGCTCATTTTGGTTTGGGTAAGACATCTATTATCGATTCTGTAGTTGTAGAATGGAATAATAATTTAAAAACAATTTTAAAAAATGTAGAAATAAACAAGCACTTAACCATAAATGCTAATAAAAATCTTTTACAGAATAATATTAAAGATACTGTAACCAGCATTGAAATGTTTACAGACATCACTAAAATGCTGGGTATACAACATAGATCCATAGAAGAAGATTTTATTGATTTTAATATTCAAAAAATGTTGCCACATAAACTGACTCAATTTGGCCCATCTGTGGCTGTAGGTGATATAAATGGAGATACATTAGATGATATAATTGTTGGTGGGGGTTCTCCATTTTTTGCAAAAGCATTTATTCAAAATGCTACTGGCACATTTATCAAACAAAATGCAGTAGATTCTGTAGGAATAAAATACCAAGATGATGCGGGGCTTTGTCTTATAGATGCGGACAGTGATGGAGACTTAGATTTATTTGTAGCATCGGGTGGTGCAGAGAATGAACCATTTTCACCTAGCTACAATGATAATTTTTATATAAATGATGGTAAAGGAAAATTTACGTTACAAGCAGATGCTCTGCCACGAAATATGTTTCCCAAAAGTGCAGTAAAAGCGGTAGATTTTGATAAAGATGGCGATTTAGATTTGTTTATTGGCGGAAGGGTTTTGCCTGGTAGTTATCCAAAACCTGTAAATAGTTTTATTTATAGAAACGAAACAAAAAATGGTATAGTAAAGTTTACAAATGTTACAGCTCAAGTGGCTCCTGCATTAAATAATATCGGACTGGTTACGGATGCTTTATGGACAGATATTGATAATGATAACAATATTGATTTAATGGTGGTAGGAGAGTACATGCCTGTTACTGTATTCAAAAATACTAATGGCATTTTTGATTTGCAAAAAAACAATATTGAAAATGAAAAGGGATGGATCAATTCTATCAATGGAGCAGATTTGGATAATGATGGCGATATTGATTATGTAATTGGAAACTATGGATTGAATAATTTTTTAAAGCCTGAAAAAGATAAGCCAATATTATGCCTTGCTAATGACTTTGATAAAAATGAAAGTTTTGATGCAGTATTGTTTCATAGCTTTCCTTCTGTAATAAACGGCAAATCCAATACATACCCTGTTTTTGGAAGAGATGATTTTCTGAAAGAATTAACCGCAAAAAGAGAACAATTTCCTAATTATTCTGCTTATGCAAAAGCTACACAAGAGCGAATATTTACCCCAGAAGAAATTAAAATGGCTTACAAAGCTACTGCTACAAATTTTTCTACTGCATGGATAGAGAATAAAGGCGGCTTTAATTTTGAATGGCATGCATTACCAACGATGGCACAAATATCTCCTGTGTTTGGTACTATCTTGCAAGATGTAAACAACGATAACTATATTGATATTGTACTTACAGGTAATGATTTTTCTATGCATCCATTTTTAGGAAGGCAAGATGCAGGTAATGGATTGGTATTATTAAATAATGGTAAGGGAGATTTTGACGCACAGCAAATGGCCGTTTCAGGTTTTTATGTTAGCGGAAATGCAAAAGCAATGGCAACAGTAATTGTAAAAAAGGACATTGTAAATATTGCCACGCAAAATAATGGCCCAATAAAAGTATTCAAATTAAATACTTTAAATGAAATCAAAATGATTAATGCAGATGATGTTTTTGCAGTTAC
>JAYSWO010000124.1:0-5345 GCA_043717975.1 Ferruginibacter sp.
GTACTCTTGCCTACATTTGGGCGTCCTGTTATTGCTACTGTGAATGACATAATTTGCAGTGGGCAGTTGGCAGTGGGCAATTGGCAATTTGCAGTTTGCAAATTGGCAGTTGGCAAAAGCAACTACGTTTTTTAAAATTTTATTTATTGTTTTATTCTAAAAATGATTTGCAGTTTGCAAACACTTCTTTATTTTAAATACTTTTCAGGGTTGTTAATCATGTGCCCTAACATTCTTCCAACTTCTGCACTTCTTTCAGATAAATCTAAATACTTTTCTTGGGTTAAATATTTACAATCAAATGCAAACTTTAACCATATCTCCGTTTCCGTACTTTCTGCATCACAATCTGTAAGTTTGCTTACAAAATGTGCAGGGTATTTTGTTCTTCTATATGCTTCTCCAAAATTAACACAAACCGAACGGGAGCATCTTCTTACTTGATCTGTTAAACTATATTTTTCTTCAGCCGGAAATGATTTGCTTGCTTCAAAAATATCCATTGCCAAAGAATAGGCTTTTTTAAAAACCAATAGGTCTCTATAAGTTCCCATACATATCTACATTTTAATTGTTTAAGCTTTTGCAAAAATTGTAAACTTCAAATGGCAGATTTGCAAACTGATTATTGTCAATTGCTTCTTGCAAACTGCTTCTTGCAAACTGCTCCTTGCAATCTGCCAACTGCTCTTTGCCAACTGCTCTTTGCAAATTGCTCAATACCCATACTCTCTTAAAAACAACTCATTATCCCTCCACTTCGGTCGTACTTTTACAAACAATTCTAAAAATACTTTTCCGCCAATAAATTCCTCAATATCTTTTCTAGCAAGCGTTCCCAATTGTTTTATCATGCTTCCACCCTCGCCAAGAATAATGCCTTTTTGTGTGTCTCTTTGTACAATAATTTCGGCACGTATTTTTGTAAGCGTTGTTTTTTCTTTGTACTCCTGCACCACTACAGTTGTGTGGTACGGCAGCTCTTCATGATACAATTGAAATATTTTTTCCCTCACCAATTCACCTACAAAAAACTTAACAGGCATGTCGCTTATGTCATCGCCTTCGTAAAAAGGGTGCCCTTCTGGCAAATACGTTAATATTGTTTTTAGCAAATCATCTACACCAGTATTTTTCAATGCAGAAATCATTACAACTTCTTTGCAATAGGTTTGCGCTGCAAAAAATGTTTTTAGTTTTTCTAACTCTTCAATATCTTTTACTTGATCTATTTTATTCAACACCACTATTACTGGTGCTTTCAATCTGAGTTTTTGAAATATCTCGTGGCTCTCATCCACAGCCTCACGGGCATCTGCCATTAACAATGCTACATCTGCATCTTCCAAACTGCCTTTTACAGCTTGCATCATTTTTTCGTGCAACTTATATTTTGGATCTATAATACCTGGGGTATCGCTAAAAATGATTTGATACTCATCATTGGTAAGAATGGCTTTTATACGATGCCTGGTGGTTTGCACTTTATGGGAAACAATAGCCATTTTTTCTCCCATCAATGCATTGAGTAATGTGCTTTTACCTGCGTTAGGCTTACCAAAAATATTTACAAAACCTGCTTTCATTTATTGTGATATTTACATAACTGATTACCACAAACAAGCTAATTATGAAGGAGGAGGTAATCAAAAAAAATCCTCAAATCTAATGAAATGAGGATTTGATTTCTTAGTTGCGAAGACCGGGATCGAACCAGTGACCTTCGGGTTATGAGCCCGACGAGCTACCGCTGCTCTACTTCGCACTGCAAAAATAAGGGTTTTAAAACTAAGAATGGCATAATGAATAATTAATAATGTTTTTAAATAGTTAAAATGTTCTAAAACCCTTGTTATTCGTGGTTTGCGAAAGAATATCATTGTTTAATTTTTTATGCTCTAAAAAAATACAAGCACTCACTTTTAAAAGTTGGTATCCCCAATTGTCAAAAACTCACTACATTTATTACATCAAACTACCATCATGAAACCCTATACATTTTTATTCTTATTTATTGTAACCATCTTTACTTTTAGTTGTAAATCATCTGTAAAACAAAAAGAAGACTCTGTGTACAGCCGCCACCTGCAACGCAAAGTACCCATAACCATCATTAGCACAAAAATGCCTGATAAGAAAGAAGACATGAATCTCCTGCTTTTTAGCAACAGCAGTTTATTAGAAGAAGTAAGGGCAAAAAAAATAATAGACAGCCTTATAAAAAATAATTTGATACAACCATTAATATTAGTAGCATTTGAAGGAAACAAAAGTGATTATGGCATTGAGGAAGCCAATGTGCCAGCAGCAAAGCAGTACAAAAAGTTTAATGAATTTGTGATAAATGAATTACTGCCCTACATAAAAAAACATGCTGTTATTAGAAAGTTTAATTCGGTAGCGATGTGTGGTTTTGAAAGTGCTGCTATTAGTGCATTTGATATAGCTTGGAGCAATGATGAAAAAATACAAAAGGTTGGAATGTTTAACCCAAATTTTTCCATGGATGCTACAAACAATGATGCCCTATACCAATTACTACAAACATCTAGAAAAAGACCGAAGCTTGGTTTTTTTGTAACTACTAATGGATTGGATTCTTCTGCCATAAAATTTAAAGCCATATTAGATACAAAAGCTAGTATTATAGATTGTACTTTAATAGAACCAAACGTAAGCCAAGCGGAAGCGACACAACAAACAAATACGACAAATTTTGCAAAATTTCTTGTATGGGCTTTTCAAAAATAATATTAACTAAAACTGTTTTTATCCCTTTACATATAAAATTCATTCCGCCAATTCTGCTTTTTAAGGTTTTATTGTGAAAAATTAACTTACTATCTTAAACATAAAAAAAATCCCATCAGATTATCTCCGATGGGATTTTTAATCAAACTAAAAACTATTACGAAAAACTAACAATTTATATACGTTTTCAATAACCATTTTGATTTCTCGCTTTCAAAATAAAAATGTTTGAAGAATTGAGAACCTATTCAACCCTTCAACAATCTTCAACTACTTTAAACACTACACCTACACCAACGCCAACTCCAGCACCTGTCCCATCGTTTTTACATAATGAAACTTCATGCCTTTAATGTAAAGTGGATTTATTTCCAATACATCTTTTTCATTGAGGTAGCACATAATAATTTCTTTTATACCGCTGCGTTTTGCTGCCAATACTTTTTCTTTAATGCCTCCTACAGGCAGCACTTGCCCACGCAGGGTTATTTCACCCGTCATAGCAAGAAAAGGTTTTATGCGCCTTCCACTAAATGCACTTGCCAGCGCACTCATCATGGTTATACCTGCACTAGGCCCATCCTTGGGTGTTGCACCCTCGGGTACATGTATGTGCACGTTTTTCTTCGCAAAAAGTTCTGCATCTAAGCCTGCTTTTTTAGCATTGCCTTTAAGCCATGTGAGTGCAGTGCTAGCACTTTCTTTCATTACAGTACCAAGGTTACCTGTAAGTTGGAGTTCGCCTTTGCCTTCACTTAATTGTGTTTCTATAAATAAAATATCGCCACCTACATAGGTCCAAGCTAGGCCCACAGCCACACCGGGCATATTGGCTGTTTTATACAATTCATTGCTGTACCTTGGTTTGCCCAATATTTTTTCTACATCATTATTGGTAATGGTGGCTTTTAGTTTTTCTCTAAGCACCAGCTCTTTTGCTTGATAGCGCATTATACTTGCCAACTGCCTGTTCAGTTCCCTCACCCCACTCTCTCTTGTATAATCTTCTATTACTTTTTGCAACACGGCATCGCTCATTTTAAAACTATTTTCTTTTAAGCCATGCATTTCTTTTTCCTTTGGCATTAAATGCCTTTTGGCAATTTCTATTTTTTCTTCAACCGCATATCCGCTAAGGTCTATCACTTCCAAACGATCACGAAGTGCAGGTTGTATATTGCTAATATTATTTGCGGTAGCTATAAATAGCACTTTGCTCAAGTCATATTCTAACTCCAAATAATTATCATAAAAAGCATTGTTTTGTTCGGGATCTAGCACTTCCAGCAATGCAGATGATGGATCACCTCTGTGGTCTGTACCTACCTTGTCTATTTCATCTAAAATCATTACTGGGTTGCCACTTTTTGCCTTGCGTATAGATTGTAAAATACGCCCAGGCATAGCACCAATATATGTTTTACGATGGCCACGTATTTCGCTTTCATCGTGTAAACCACCCAGACTTACTCGTACATATTTTCTATTGATGGCTGCTGCAATACTTTTCCCCAAGCTCGTTTTACCAATACCTGGAGGGCCAATAAAACAAAGAATCGGGCTCTTCATATCCCCTTTCAATTTAAGCACCGCAAGGTATTCGAGAATCCGCTCTTTAATTTTGTTCATACCATAATGGTCATGATCTAATACTTTTTTGGCTTTTTTCAAATCATAACTATCAGCCGTATAATCATCCCAAGGTAGGTCAAGCATTAAATCTAAATGATTATACACTACAGAATAGTCGGGCGTGCTTGGGTGCATGCGCTCTAATTTTTCTGCGCCTTTCTTAAACATTTCTGCTGCCGAAGCAGGCCATTTTTTTGCCTCTGCTTTTTTCTGCATTTCTTTTACCTCTGCCACATTATCGCCACCAAGTTCATCTTTTATGGCTTTCATTTGCTGTTGCAAAAAATATTCACGCTGTTGCTTATCTAGCTCCGAACGGGTTTTGTTTGTTACCTTATTTTTAAGCTCTGCATATTGCAATTCAGTATGCATAAGGTTCATCAGCAATTCTGCCCGTTGTTTTAGATCACTTATCTCTAATAATTTTTGTTTATCCTTCAGCTCGCTGTTTAAATTGCTGCTTACAAAATGCACCAAAAAAGATGGGTTCTCTATATTCTTTAAAATAATACCTGCCTCGCTTGGTATGTTTGGCGATAGCCCAATAATTTGTGCTGCCAAATCTTTTACACTACCAATCGTAGCATCCAAATCAGCGTCGCCTTTATATTTAATTTCTTCTAAAATGGTGATGGTAGCTTTAAAATAGGGATCTTCAGATGTAATGCTATCTATAGAAAAACGCTTACGTCCTTGAATAATAACCGTAGTGCCACCATCGGGCATTTTTATAAGCTTAATAATTTTTGCTACGGTACCAATTTTTTCTAAATCGGTAACCAATGGTTCTTCCACATTACTGTCTTTTTGCGCCACTACGCCTACCAATTTGTCAGCCTTATAGGCATCGTTTACGGCTTTTATACTCTTGTCTCTACCCACAGTAATGGGTATTACCACACCTGGAAAAAGAACCGTATTTCTCAATGGTAAAATCGGCAATTCGCTTGGAATCACCTCTG
>JAYSWO010000125.1:0-13702 GCA_043717975.1 Ferruginibacter sp.
TATGGGCAGACATTAAAAATTACATTAAAGAAAAACCTTCGGTCTGAAGTAAAGTTTGCAAGCTTGGAAGCTTTGAAAGAACAATTGGCAAAAGATAAAGAGCATGCGGTGTTGGTGAATGGGTAGTAATTTTTCTTAATATCCAGTACTAAAAACTCATTAAATTTTATTTGAGGTTTTATGGGTTCTATTCCTTTTGCATCTTCATTAAGCAATGCTGTACGCTTTATGAATTGCCCTGTACTTTAGCACAAGGATAAAATAAAATTTAAAAAAGGGGTTTAAGCCCCGATGGAATTGTGTAGGGCTAAAGCCCTTTTTTCTTGATTAATGCCAGGATTTGAATAATATTGTGTTAAGAGTGCATAAAGCTAACTACTATGAATTCAAATACTCCAATTTATAAAACCAGTGTCATCTCTCTTTTAGTATCAATTTTCGCTTGCGTAATCTTTCTAAAAAAGGGAGATGCCACTAAAGATTCATTCCAAAAAATTGAAGGGAAAATTATTTCATTAGTCTCAAAAAATGAAAACTATTTTGGAAAAGATTCTTCCAAATTTAGATATTTGCAAATTGATAATTATGAAAAACCATTTCAATTATTCATTGGTAAAAGTAGCGGTGATTTTAAGCCTAAGCTTGAATATATAGATAGGTTGCAAACAGGAGACTCTATAACTATATTTTTCGAAGAAACTTTTAAAACACAAAAAGCACCAGTAAATAATTTAGTCAAATTCATAGATAGAGGTCCAGATGCTATATTTATTGAAGGTAATTCTAAGAAAAATTTGTTATATGGATTAATAGGCTTTTGTATAATTTTAATTCCCATACTTTTTATGCTAAAGAAAAAAGGGGAAATATTTTAAATAATATACGCCTAAAAATAATGTAACCTACTGTCTCATCAGGGTTTTCAGCAGTATATTCCTCTCCATTTAAAAACTACCATCGGCAAACGCCACTGAAGAAAAAAGTACAATCCTAACATAATTGTCAAGCCTGAATGGCTGATATTAATATAGAATTAGATTTATTAAATAAAACCAAAATCCCGAAGGGATGGCATTGTTCCTAATATCACCCTTACAGGGTTTCTCAAAAATTTTACTAAAAACTATATTAATAACATCCCTTCGGGATTGTAAGTAACAAACCAAGCTTAACAAACAAAGCTAATCATTGGTCAGATATATTTATCTTTGATACAAGGCCAAGCAGTAGTTTCGGATGAAAGTTTTTCAAATTCAACCAATATTGCCAAGCACGGTTCATTGTGCGATATTTTAAAATATCAAATCGCTCAAGAACAAAATCAACATATAAAAATATCAGCAAATATTAAATAAACTTATAAAACTATATCTGTAAGCAAAAAAATAATGAACACTAATATTATTAACAATTATTCAAAACTCAAACCATCTTTATTTTTTTTACCCCTGTTTTTTTTAGTTGCAATTGTTTTGTTTCTTTATAACAAAGATGCTTTACATGTTGATACATATGTACAAGTTCAAAAAAATTGTTTCATTTTGCTCAATGCAACATTATCACAATTTCCAAATACAGTATATAACCTAACACAGCTTGGTGATACATTCATTATATTAGCATTTGTAAGCATTTTTCTTTTGTATGCACCAAAAATATGGGAGTGTTTACTATCTGCTTCGCTTGTTTCAGCAATATTTTCTAGCTTGCTAAAAAACTTATTTTCAATACCAAGGCCTGCTGAGATTATAGATAATAATGGTTTTGTTATTATCGGAAAAACGTTGACAGGATACAGCAGCTTACCTTCTGGACACTCCATTACAGTTTTTACAATACTTACCGTATGTATGTTTGCATTTATGCCTACAAAGTTGAACTATAAAATTTTATGGTATTTATTTATCATCATTATAGGTTTGATTTTGGTGTTTACAAGAGTAGCTGTAGGCGCACATTTTCCCCTGGATGTTATTGTAGGCAGTATTATCGGATATTTATCGGGACTTATAGGTATTTTTATCAGTAGAAAATATACAATTTGGGCATGGGTTAACAACAAAAAATATTACCCCATTTTTATTGTATTGTTTCTTATTTGTAGTATTGTATTAATCAACAAAATAATGCATGAAAATTTGATTGTATTTTATTTAGCTTTCATTAGTCTAATTGTTTCACTGTATAAAATTATGTATGTTTACTTTAAAAAATAATGTAAAAATTACGCATTTTGTTTTATTGATGAGTTTGCTTAATTTTTTGTTCTTCCATTTTCCATTTTACAAATTTGTTGTTAATAACGTTGACTATAAAAGTTTGAATGGCATTGCCATTATTGTTAGTTTAATTATTTTAATGTTGGTGGCGAATGCTTTTGTTTTTTACATCTTTTTTTTTCTATCCCGTTATATAGGAAAATTTTTATTGATCTTGTTCTTTTTTATCAATGCCATTGCAGTTTACTTTATTAATACCTATAATGTTATCATAGACGAAAGTATGATTGGCAATGTACTTAACACCAAATATGAAGAATCCAGTAGTTTTTTTTCCATAAAATCATTGGTATATATCTTTGTATTTGCCGTTATTCCTAGCATTTATATCATTAAAGTAAAAATAATAAATGTAACCTTAAAACGATTTTTAATCGACATTTCACTTACCCTTTTATTTATGCTAATTTTAGTATTTGCTAATGCTAGCAATTGGTTGTGGATTGATAAAAATTCAAAAACACTAGGTGGGCTTGCAATGCCTTGGTCTTATTCTGTAAATATTTCGCTTTTTTATATTCACGAATCCAAAAAAAATGAAAAAGAAATTTTGTTGCCAAATGCTATCATAAAAGATAGCGTAAAATCAGTTGTCGTTTTAGTGATAGGAGAATCTGCAAGAAGCCAAAATTTTTCTTTATATGGATACAATAAAAACACGAATCCACTGCTTTCTAAAACATCCAATGTATTTCATTTTGATGCTACCTCTTGTGCCACTTATACAACAGCTGGCATAAAATGTATTTTAGAACATACCAGTACAGATGAGTTGTATGAAATTTTGCCCAATTATTTATATAGAAATAATGTAGAAGTTATTTGGAGAACCACCAATTGGGGAGAACCGCCAGTGCATATAAAAAATTATGAAGGCAGCGATGTTTTAATGCCAAACTGTAAAGGAGAAGGCTGTAATTATGACGAAGTACTTTTAACAGGGCTAAAAGAAAAAATAGAATCCAGTACAAAAAATAAAATATTGATTGTATTGCACACAAGTGCAAGTCATGGGCCTACCTATAGTAAAAAATATCCACCTCAATTTGAAACTTTTAAACCAGTTTGCAATAGTGTTGAATTGGGAAATTGTTCTTCCACAGAGCTCATCAATGCTTATGACAATACAATTGTTTATACTGATTATATTTTATCGCAAATAATAGAAAATTTAAACCAATTAAAAGCGTATAATAGTACTATGGTTTTTGTTTCAGACCATGGAGAATCTTTAGGAGAAAAAAATTTATATATGCATGGGCTACCTTTAAGTTTAGCGCCTAAAGAACAATATGAGATTCCTTTTATAGTTTGGTTATCAGATAGTGCAAAACAACTCAAGCCTAATAAAGTATTGTCTCAGAACCATGTGTTTCATAGTGTTTTAAATTTCTTAAACATAGAAAGTCCTATTTATAATGAGCAGATGAACATTTTTAAATAAAAATGGAACCTAGCATTTTGTAATACTACGATGCTTTTTAAATAGTGCATACTAAGGATAAAAGTTTGTAGGTTTTAATAACTTTAAAGCACAATTGGCAAAAGATAAAGGAAAGGCAATATGGATAAATCTATACTAATAGTTATCAAATTCCTTTCCTCATACAAACACTATTCTCCACCCCTTCATACGGCCCATAATTGGGAATAACAGCATACCCAGCTTTTGTATAAACCGCAATGGCTTCAGGTTGTTTTTGCCCAGTTTCTAATATGCAAAAACTGTATTGTATTTCTTTTGCCCAGCATTCTAATTCAGTTAAAACCTGCTGTGCTACACCTTTTCCTCGAAATGTGGGTTCTACAAACATTCTTTTTATTTCCACAGTATTGGCATTGTATTCTTTAAATGCGCCACAACCAATGGCTTGCTCGTCTACATAAGCAACCACCACATTTTTTATGTTTACCATTTTATTAAACTGAGCATAAAAAGCATGTTTGTCGCCATCTCGTATGGCTAGGTCTTTATCGAGTAAGGTTACTAGTTTTTTAAAATCGGCGTTTTCGGAAGTTGTTCTTTTTAGGGTTATCATTTTTTATTTAACCTCACCCTCGTTCCCTCTCCACACAATGGAGAGGGAGGACTAGAAGATAAAGTATTTGATTGTGCAATTTTTTTTATATTATTGTTCTAATGCATAATAAAAGTTCAATAAAGATTTGAAGTTGAACGGAGCGTCGCCAATGAAGATCATCATAGCTACTTCTTTGCTCGGACAATAAAAAAACATCAATTATCCGTCAACATCATTTTTACCACCATTTCTTTCATGAGCATAGCGCCGGAAGTACCATTATCTCCCACCCCTTTACTTTTAAGATCGTAATGGTGCATGAGCAACAGCATTTTTTCTATCCCCGGATATCCATAATTTTTCATGGCATCTTTGGCTTGCGATAAAGAAATGGGATTAAAATAAAACAATGGTTTTAGTGCTGTATCGCTTTTATCGTTCATACCATACACAGCATAAATTTTGCTAAAATATGCATACAAAGCTGGCAATACCATTTGTATGGCAGCCGCTTTGGGGTTAGCCTCAAAATAATTGATGATTTTTATAGAGCGTGCCAAATCCTTTTTTGCAATGGCAGCTTGCAACTCAAATACATTGTACTCTTTGCTTATACCAATGTATTTTTCAATATCATCTTCATCTATCGTTTTTTTATGTTGAATATTTACAGATAGTTTGTCTATTTCATTGGAAATTCTACTCAAATCATTGCCTGTATGCTCTTCTAATAACGAGGCTGATTTTGGTTGAATGGTATAGCCTTTTGCCTTTGCTAGCTCAATAATCCACTCTTGCATTTTGCCTTCGGCTATTTTTTTAGTGGTAAGTACTTCGGCATTTGTTTGTAAAATTTTATACAGTTTGGTTCTTTTATCCACACCCTTGGCCTTGTAGCCTACTACAAATATGGTTGTTGGCAATGGAGATGCTATATATCCTTCCAATTTATCAATTTCCTTCATGTGCTGCGCTTCTTTGAGCAAGACCACCTGTTTTTCAGCAAACATAGGATACCGCCTGCATGCGTTTATAACCTGCGCCCAATCTGCATCTCGGCCATAAAATATGGTAAGGTTAAACGCTGCCTCTGCCTCAGGCAATAGGTGGTGCTCGGCATAATCCATTACTTGGTCTATATAATACTCTTCTTCACCTTCAAGCCAATACACAGGTTTGAAGCTCTTTTTCTTCCAGTTTCCTATAATTTTTTCAACACTCATACTTTAAAAATATAACTTGACGTAGCTTTAACATATCATTTTTCCATCTTTGGCACAGTATTCGTAAATATGCTATAGTAAATTAATAATTTAATAAAACACGAAAATATTGTATTAAACTTTACCTTTTCCTCAGAATTTTAATTATAATATTTTAAAACGATATATTATGGCATTCGAAAATTATCCTGAAACAGGACAAACAACAACAAATACTACCGTAGTTTCTCCAAAAGAGAAGAACAATTTACGGGCAATACTTACTGGTGGTTTACTGGTAGCATTATTAGGCACTTGGGGTTATATTATTTATGATAAAAATAAGGTAAAAGAAACCATAGAGCAAAAAGAAACCCTTGTGGCCAACACTTCTACTCAGCGTGATCAACTACAAAGAGAATTGGAAGATGCGGCAATGCGGTATGATGAGTTAAAAACTGGTAACGCAAAGAAAGACAGTACCATTACTTCTAAAGACAGGGAAATTGGTGAAAAACGTGCAAAAATTCAGCAATTGCTTAGTAAAGCAAACGCAAGTGCTGCAGACCTTGCAGAAGCCCGGAGATTGATAACTTCCCTTAATGGTGATATAGCTGGCTACAAAGAGCAAGTGGCATTGCTTACTGAGCAAAAAACACAATTGATTACTGAAAAATCTTTGGTAACACAGCAAAGAGACAAGATAAGAAGGGATTATGATTCTTCTACTTTGGTCATTAAACAAAAAGAAAGTTTGATAGATGTGGGTACAACACTTCATGCATCTAACTTTAGTATTGTGGGTATTAATGAGAAGCGTAATGGAAAGGAAAAAACGACTTCTACTGCAAAAAGAGTAGATAAACTACGCATTAGCTTCGATCTTGATGAAAACATGATTGCTCAAAGCGGTACTAAAGAAGTATATGTTTGTATAACTGCGCCAGATGGTAATCCAGTAGCTGTAGAAGCGCTTGGCTCTGGAAAATTTAGTGATAGAACAGGTGCTGAAAAACCTTTCACACAAAAAGTGGAGGTAAACTATACACAAAACAAAAGACAATCTGTAAGTGTGGATTGGAAACAAAATTCAGATTTTTTAAAAGGCAGTTATAAAATAGAAGTATATAATAATGGCTTCAAAGTAGGCGAAAGTTATAAAGAACTTAAAAAAGGCGGTCTTTTTAGTTAACTATTTTGATACACACACAAGCCCTAGGGTGCATATTTAAAAGCAGCAGATTTATCTGCTGCTTTTGTATTTAAAACAATGCCCTAAGCGAAGCCCTGCCTGTATGTATGGTAGATGAAGTGGCAGATTTTCTACCCTCGTATTGTACACTTACTTCAATATTGCCGCCGAGCCTTTTTGTAATTTCTGTACTCCACAAATAGTTTTTACCAGGCAATAAACCGTCGAGTAATAAATAACCTACCGTAGAATTTTTAGCAGCATTAGAGGCTTTAAAATCAATATTATTGTATGTAAACTTTGCATTTATACTTGTACCAGAAAGAATATTGTACTTTATTTCTGTAATAAGTGCATTGTTTATAGCACGCTCCATAGAGTCTATTCTATTTTGCTTTTGGGAAAAACTATAACCAATGCTTGCACGGAGGTTTGATTTGTACACGTACGTTAGACTTGGTTCTACCGTATTTTGCAATACATTGTAATTTCGGTTTTCAAACTTAGCTGCTTGGGTAGAAAGTACATTTTTAGATTGTTTGAAAAGAATGGTAGACAATAAATTTTTTCTTATACCTGCTCGTATGCGCCCTTGTATGGTGCGTAAGGTTCTACTTTCAAAGCCATAAGATAAAATAGATTTTGAAGAATTTTTAAGATGTGTAAACTCCAACCCAAACTTTGCACTGGTGCGATTGTAAAAATAAGTATTGGAAAAAAAAGTATTTAAAGAAATAAGGGTAGTATCTATTAATTTTTGTCCGAAAGGGTTAAACAAAAAATCATTTCTCGACAATTCTTTTTTGCTTATTTGTAAAGAGGAGCTTGTGCTGCTACGCAATAATATTTTTCTAAATCCATTATCATTTAAAGGGTTCATAATGGCTTTGGGATCTAAATCTACACTATAATTAAATTGCAAATAATTTGCTTTTACATACTGATTGCTCGGTGTAAAAATTCTAATGTACTTTCTTTGATCAGGAAAAATAGCTTCTTCAAATTCGTTTAATTCAGGAATACCATTGTTATTATAATCTATCCAAGTGTATAAACCTTGTCCGGCAGGTACTTCCAAATATGCAAACTCTCTTTTTTGCTCTTGACCGCTTCCCACTTCGTATAAAATATTTCCATTTACAAATCCTTTAAATTCATTTACAAAATATTCTACCCTACCCAAAATACTTCTGTCTGCTTTTTGAGTGTTGATGCTACTATCTATTATGGATAATTTTCTGTAAGTGCCGGTAAAACGAAACTTGTGGTGTTCATCGCTCATAAGTTCAGAAAAAACACTATAATTATCACTTTTGTTAGCAGGCTTTAACATTGTTATTTTTGGTTGCAAGTCATTTCTCTTGTTAAATGAAAGCCCCCATTTGTTTAGCTTGGTTTGGTTAGATCGTACATACCATTCATGCACATTAAAACCAAAACTAGTAAAGTTTAAAGTATTCGAAATTTTATCTGTAAGCTTATTAAACTCTCCAAGGTATTTATAACCTGCTTGTATGCTCGCCAATTTGGTAAATGTTTTGTTGGCATCAATGAATGGGCGAAAGAAATTTCCTTTTTGCAAACGGGCATTAAAATTGGTAAGACTAATATTGGTAGTTACATTAAAATCATTTTTCTCTAGGTGCTGTGTAATGGTATGCCTAAAGCCATTGTAGCCATCGGACCTATTGTAATGTGTAATGTCATATTGAAATGTATTAGCCCTGCTGTAAAATAATTTCGCAGAAGCATTGCTGAGGTGTTCATCTGCTGCTGTTAAGTCAAATGGCAAGCTCCAATCTCTTAAAAATTCAATATTACGAAGCCTTTCTATTGGCTTAAATCGAGCTTGCACAAATTCATACCCAACACGAGTTTGCAACATAAATTGCTTTTTAAAAAGACGTAAGTGATTACTATCGTTTTGTAATTGAAATTTTGCAGCCATACCTGTATTGTCTTTTTTATCTTTTGTAGAAAAAAGATTTACATCATAATTACTCATGGCAACTTCCGTTTTTATTCTTGTATGGGTGTTTAATAAGTATTCTGTACCTGCCGTAAATACTTGTAATTTTTTGGGTGTTACTAATAATGTAACTGGTTCCCAATCGCCTTGAGGCAATCCGTTTAAAGGCCCTACCCATTGAAAAGCCTTACCATTGGTAGCATTGAGTAGTTGTGTATAATTCCCTTTACCCACACCTACAAATGTGAACGATAAAGAATACAATACATCTAATGGATTATTGGATTGTACAAACACATCCGTATAGGTAACAAAATTGTACAAAGAGTCTATTTTTTTATACAATATTTTACCAACAGCAAAAGTATCTCTTACTGCATTTTGATAATATGCCGTACGTGTACTATCGCCTGCGTCTGCTAAAAATTGTTTTTGCTTTGCATCTAGTATCTGATCAATAGATGAATTTTTTGCATCGCTATTTGAATAGGCCCCCAAATAAAAATTAAGTTTTTTATTAATTTTTAATTCATCGTTGGCATACAACTGTGAGTTTAAAAAACTTCTATCAGAATATTCAAATTCAATTTGTATCCGCAAATCTTTTGTAATAAGCCGCCTCGGTGTAAATGTAATTTCGGCCGTGTTATAATTAATTACATAGTCTTCGTCTTCTCCTCTTTGCAATTTTTGTCCATCAATAAATACCCGTTCTGTATTGGCTAGTACTACAAAATACAATTCATTGTTTGCGCCTACAAGTCTGTATGGGCCTTGATTTCCTTCAAGTGGCGCTAAAATATTTCGGGTAAATTTACCTTTGGCTACTGCCCCACTTACCAATAATGAATTGGAAATATGTTTGTTAATTTTATTTTCCGTTAAAATCGATATCCCTTGTAATCTTTTATAAAAATTAAGAAAATAATTTTTACTTTCTCTTATATCTATATCACCCAAGCTTACTTCCCAAGTTTTCTTTTTTGCTTGAAAAAATATGCGATCAAAATCACGCAGGTCTTGCGTATTACCTTCGGGTTGTATGGGAATATTGTTATCTGTAATGGCCGCTGTTATTTCTATGCTGTCTGCTATGTAGCCGCTCAACTGCAGATTTAGCGTACTTCTTACAGATGCATCTCTATTATTTCCTATAGATATTTCTCTACCAAAACTACCATCTGTTTTTAATGTTCCGAAGTTTAATAAAGGGTTGTTTTGTGATGATGAATTGATTACAGTAAATGGATTTCCAATAGTAAATCTATCCTTTACCAAATTATAATCCAACCGTTTTGAAACAGCATTTATCTTTATTGGAAATACCCTATACGAAACCTGGATACTATCAAACAAAGGTTTTACTTTCCATTTGATAGAACCGTTTACATAATCTTTTGTGTATAAACTGTCAGATATTTCAGATATACTAAGGGTAGCTGGAGCAATGCTTAATGTATCTAATTTTTGAATGGGAAACTCAACAGCAATTTTCTTTGTTCTTACATTAGACAATTGTGGAGATAAAATTTGTGCAGACAATGCGTTCGCAAATAACAACAGAACTACAACTACAATAAAGCATTGCATTAACTTTTTACCAATATATCGTTTTACAAGTGTAATATTGTTATTGTTTTATGTGTGAATATACTTTGAAAAACTGATTTCATATAAGACGGTTTTATAGGCAAATATGCTGCTAAATAAATTTAGTCGTTTAAAAATAAAAATGGTCTAACGGAAAATCCATCAGACCACTTTAAATATTACTATAAAATATATTCAAATATTACACTTCTTCTGTTGCAAAACTAGCCCCAATATACTCACTATTCATACGAGCAATGTTGGCTACAGAAATACCCTTAGGGCATTGTGCCTCACATGCGTACGTATTGGTACAATTTCCAAATCCTTCTTTATCCATTTGTGCTACCATGTTTAATGCTCGGCTCTCTCTCTCTGGCCCGCCTTGCGGCAACAATGCCAATTGAGAAATTTTTGCCCCAACAAAGAGCATAGCACTACTATTAATACAAGTAGCCACACATGCACCGCAACCTATACATGCCGCAGCCATAAAGGCATCATCTGCGTCTTTCTTATCAATAGGAATAGCATTGGCATCTACAGCATTACCTGTGTTTACGCTTATGTATCCTCCTGCTTCTATAATTCTATCAAAGGCAGTTCTATCCACCATCAAATCTTTCACTACAGGAAAAGCCTTGCTACGCCATGGTTCCACCACTATCGTATCACCATCTTTAAAAGCACGCATGTGCAATTGGCAAGTGGTATTTTGCTTCCAAGGACCATGTGCTTCGCCATTTATGTGCATACTACACATACCGCATATACCCTCACGGCAGTCGTGGTCAAACGCAATGGGTTGGCCACCATCGTGTATAAGCTGCTCGTTCAATACATCAAACATTTCTAAAAAACTCATTTCGCTAGAAATGTCTTTTACATTGTATGTTTCAAAACTTCCCTTTGCCTTGTTGTTTTTTTGACGCCAAACTTTTAGAGTCAAATTCATGTGGTAATGTTCCATGCTTCGAATTGTTTTATTGTTGCATTGTTAAATGCTGTCTTCTAAATTTTCTTTTATTAAAAAATTTCCGCCCAATTTACTAAATTTTAAAATTAGCCTTTGTTGATGGCTATCCAAAAACTTATTCCTTTTATATTCTGAAGGTACGATTCTTCCAAACAATATAAATCCTTTCAAATCAGCAATCGTTCTATTTAAACTATTTTCTATTTGCTTCATGGCATCTCCTACTGAGCAACCTTTTAATTCTACAAAATAACCTTTGTTACTTTCCTTTTCTTTCTTTGCAATTAAAATTGCTTCGCATCCCTTTTGTGCTATTTCATTTATTACACATTTTTCAATCGTAATTTTTGTTACTGCCCAAGTATTCGTTTTATTTGCTAAACAATATCTTCTTCCTTCTTGTTTTAAAACAACTTCTGATTGATTGGTAGCTTTTATCTTATCATCAACACAATGAATATATTTATCAATAAAATCCATTAATGCTTTACCAAATTTAACTCAGCCATTTCATGCCATTGTGTACTTAATCCTTCTGATATCTCATCTATTTCTTCTACTTTAATTTGCTTTAGTTCATCATCGATGATACTTACACTTTCTCCACCTACTAATTTATAAACAGAAACATCATTTGGATTTAGCCAATTTTTTGATGGAATAATTTTATCTGTTTCTTCAAAATGTTCTTTGCCGACACCGTGTGCGTACATTAAATTGTTTAATGAAGTTAGGATGTAAGGGCTATGGGTTGTAATTAAAATTTGATTACTAAAATTTGAATTTCCTTCACCAAAAGAATTTTTTCTAATAAAATATTGCAGTAACTCATTTTGGGTATTAGGAAAACAATTTATTTCAGGTTCTTCGACAACTAATAAATTATTTTGTTTGCTAATTTCAGAAACATAATCAAAAACAACTAATAAAGTAATTGATGCCTGAATTCCACTTGATGCATCTTGCATAAAAATTTCCTTTCCAGAAGGTAGTATAATTATATCTCTATCATTTTTATACATATACTTTATTCCAAGTATTTTTGTATAATCAAAAATATCTTTTCTTATCCTTCCTTTCTGAAATTTATCCCCAAATCTTAAAATTAACTTTGGTAAAGCAACATCATTCAGCATAAGACTGTAAAGGGAATTTGCTAAAGTAGAAATCATTATTCTTTCAGCAGGGATATAGTCAAAATTATATAATGAGTTTGCTTGATAATTGGATGGTTTCTTTAAAAAATTAACTACTCCGTTTAAAAATTCAAAAGAAAATGTTTCACAAGTATATTTTATTTCTGTTGATTCATTGAGACAAGAATAAACTTCAACAATTTTCAAATGCTCAAGAAATAATTGTGTTTCACGACTTAATAAATCATCCTTCGCTATATCTAATAAATCTAGATAAGTAGAATTTACTATTGCTATTAACACCTTCGCCACCGTACTCTTCCCCGTCCCTTGGTCCCCTATCAATACATTCACCTTACGTAAATCTAAATCCACGTTTGTTATAGGCCCAAAATTCTGTATGATTAATTTTTCACTCAAAAAATAAACAATTTATTTATAACTACGTTGTGTAGGCTTTACTATTTCAAAAGCCAATTCTTCCTTGTGCAAATCCCAACCAGCATCACCTTTATTTTCCCAAGCAGATACAAAAGCAAAATTCACATCATCACGTTTTGCCTCGCCATCTTCTGTTTGGCTTTCTTCTCTAAAATGCCCACCGCAACTTTCATTTCTTGTTAGTGCATCCAAACACATCAACTCACCCAACTCTATAAAATCAGCTACCCTACCCGCTTTGTCAAGCTCAGGGTTCATTTCATTTATTTCACCAGGCACACGTACATCGCTCCAAAATTCTTTTTTCAATGCTTGTATGTCTGCAATTGCTCCTTTCAATCCTTCTTCGCTACGAGCCATACCACATTTATCCCACATTATTAAGCCAAGGCGTTTGTGAAAACTCTCTACTGACTTTGTACCTTTAATATTCATCAAGGTATTTATTCTATTTGCCACTGCATTTTCTGTATCTATAAACGCTTGTTGGTTGGTATCTATTGCAGGGTTTCTAATTTCGCCTGCCAAATAATTTCCAAGTGTATATGGTATTACAAAATAACCATCTGCCAAGCCTTGCATCAATGCCGATGCTCCCAAACGGTTTGCACCATGGTCGCTAAAGTTAGCTTCACCTAGTGCATACAAACCTTTTATAGAAGTTTGCAATTCATAATCTACCCACAAGCCACCCATGGTATAATGCACCGCAGGGTAAATGCGCATTGGCATGCTGTAAGGGTCTTCACCCGTTATCTTAGCATACATGTCAAACAAATTACCATATTTTTCTGCCACTACCGTTTTACCAATCGCAATAATTTCTGCTTCGGGTACATTTGTCAATCCCTTCTTACCCACTTCTATTTTTCCGTATCTTTTTATAGCATCTGCAA
>JAYSWO010000126.1:0-2114 GCA_043717975.1 Ferruginibacter sp.
AATTGGTTTTACATCCATTTCAAACAGCTGCAAGTGTGCAATTGATTACAGAAGCGGAGCGTCGTGCATTTGCTGATAGAGCTGAATTTTTAGGCGATCCCGATTTTGTAAAAGTGCCCGTTAAAACATTAGTAAGCAAAGCATATTTGCAAAAAAGAATGGCAGATTACAATCCTAAAAAAGCTGGCAATAGTAAACGTACAAAAGCAGGTGCCATAAAAGAAAGTGAGCAAACTACCCACCTTAGCGTAACAGACATAGAAGGCAATGCCGTATCGGTAACCACTACTTTAAACGATAACTATGGTAGCAAAACAGTAATAACAGGTGCAGGCTTTATTATGAATAATGAAATGGATGATTTTAGTGTAAAGCCTGGTGTGCCTAATATGTATGGTGCTTTGGGCAATGATAAAAATGCCATTGCGCCAGGCAAACGAATGTTAAGTAGTATGACGCCAACCATTGTGCTAAAAAATAACAAACCATTTATTGTTGTTGGTACTCCTGGTGGCACTACCATCCCTACAAGTGTTTTTCAAAGTATTGTAAATATTGTCGACTATAACCTAAGCCCTGCCGATGCGGTAAACAAACCAAAATTTCATCACCAGTGGTTGCCCGATGTTATTTTTGTAGAAAAAGATTTCCCTAAAACGGTAAGAGATAAATTGACTGCCATGGGCTATACCATACAAGAACGTGGTGCTATTGGCAGAACGGAATTGATACAAATAAACAAGAAAAAAATTACCGCCATTGCTGATAAGAGAGGAGATGATGATGCAAGGGGGTTTTAGATTTTGAGGTTGTGAACCATAATAATTATCAACTTGGGTTTGGTCTATCTCTAGATGTTGGGGGCTATCCGCTATACCTTCTTCCCGTGCAACGCAAAACTAGGGCTCGTACTTCGATTTGTTTGCTAACAAGGGATTCGACGCCACTTCTATTCAGCATATGTTCTGTACATTTATATCAGGAGCCCTTCAACTGTATATCTTTGATTAACAATAACACCAGCAATATAATTTTCTTTAATCTTAAAATTATTTCAACCATTTATTTTTATTTACATTTGCCATATGTTTAAAATGGATAGAACCATAGGGAAATTAACTACTCATAATGAATTGGAGAAAGCTAAATTATTTTCTCCTGAAGTAACCTATGGGCAAAGGCTTGCAGAAGCATGGTATCTTACTTGCCTAGCTTATGGCATAGATTATAAAAATCCACCAAAGATGGATAAGACTTTTGGAAGTAGTAGAAAAAGCAAATCGTAATGGGAAATATTTTCAATAATGATTTTAGAGATTTTATTGAGATACTAAATAAACATGAGGTTAAATATGTTTTAGTAGGAGCTTATGCGGTAATATTACACGGCTATAGAAGAACTACTGGTGATATGGATGTATGGGTAAAAAATGACGAAGAAAATTATAAACGATTGGTAAAAGTTTTTAATGAATTTGGGTTACCGCTTATGGATTTAACCAAAGAAAACTTTCTTGACAATTCAAAAATGGATGTTTTCTCTTAAGGACGCCCGCCAGTATCTATAGATATTTTAACTGCACTAAAAGCATGTGACTTTGATGAAGCGTATAATTTGAGCCAGATTTTTATAGAAGATGCTCTACCTATTCGTTTTATTAATATAAATACTTTGCGAACATCAAAAAAAGCGGTTGGGCGTTTTAAAGATTTAGATGATTTAGAAAAACTGAAAGATATATAACTGCAATGATCAATTTCTCCAATTCCACCATTGCCCTGACCCTTGGGTGACCCTGACGATGATGCCATATAAAGTTCTGAATTATGTATCATCGTTTCTATGGTCTATTTAAGTTTGGGCATAAGCGGCGTATTATTTCATAATTAATTTCATTTTTTCAGATTCTCAAAATACGTTCTAAAATATCTTCCATTTTTGTCGTTGCACGGTTTGTCAATCAATTATTCGAATTGGTTCCATTATTTTAATCCGACATAAATTTCGATTTTTACACACTAAATAAGTTTTTAAATTAATTATACAAAGATCATAAATTAATTCTTGGATGCATAGAAGGTTATAGAGGCTAGTTTCAGTGAATTCTTTAATA
>JAYSWO010000127.1:0-5322 GCA_043717975.1 Ferruginibacter sp.
CCCTACGAGATTCAATTGATGCTTTTAATGTTTTCGAAAAATGGAAAACGATAAGCAATGATTTTTCATTGATACAATTTCCGGATACAAAAAATGCAGCACAGTTTTTTTTAGCAGGCGCTACATTACAAACATTAAGTGCCGCCACCAAAAATGGCACATATAATTTTCAAAATGTAATGCTGCATGGTGAGTATAGAAACCGTACAAGAAATAAATTGTGGGATTTATTGTTAAAGGGAGAATTGTATTTAGCTGGTTTTAACAATGGCGATTATAATGCACAAGCCAATATTAGTAGGTATCTTAATAAAAAACTGGGTAATGTAAGTTTGTATTTTAATAATGTAAATAGAACGCCATCATTTATTTTTGACAATCGATCTTCTTTCAATTTTGGTAATACAAATAGCTTTAAAAAAGAAAACATAACTTCTTTTGGTGCTATTGCTACCAATCAATTTGTAAAACTTAGTTTTAATAATTATTTACTTACAAACTTTGCTTATTTTTCCAACTATTACAAAAGTGAGCAATACAGTAAGGCCATAAATATTATTCAAATATCGGCTTCTAAAAAAATAAAATTAAAGAAAAATATTTATTATTATGCAGATGCTACACTACAAAAAACAGATAAAGCGGCACCAATAAAATTACCATTTATTTTTACAAGAAGTAGAATAGCTTATGAAGGTAGTGTATATAAAAACTTGCGTGTTAGTGCTGGGCTAGAAATTAGATATTACACACCATATAAAGCCAATAATTACGCTCCAGTACTTGGCCAATTTACTCCACAAGATACCATGGTTATAAAAAATAAGCCAGATATTTCTGCATTTTTACACTTTAGAATAAGAGGCTTTGGTGCATTTTTAAGAATGGAAAATTTAAATACAGCAAGTTTTCAAAATGGGTTTGGTTTTATAGATAATAATTTTGCTGCGCCGCATTATCCTACTCCTGCCATGTTAATTCGCTTTGGTATTAAATGGTGGTTTGTAAATTAAGGTATAATCATTTAAATAGATGCCAACTACAAACAGATGCCAACTTTTTAAAAGTTGGCATCTGTTTGTAGCAAGAATTAACTCGCTATCAGCTTCTCTAAATTGTTTTCTTCAAAATAGGCATCACAAATTTCTTTTGCATTTTGCATAATGTTTTTCAATCCATCTGTGGACATTTTATTAAGCTCAAGTGCACGTTGTAGTGCCATTTCTTCGCTTACAAATTGTGTAGCTTTTATTGCTTCTTCGGTTACAATTACTCGTAGGCCTTTGTCTTTTAGTTTGCCTAAAGTAGAAATAATATTACTTAATGCCAGAAAATAATTTTTTTCTAACAATAGAATATTTGGATTATTACCTTGCTCAGGCATTTTATTAAATGGAGAATGTATAATTTCTGGCGTAAGATATTTTTCTACATTGCCATCTTTTATTTTACTATCTTTTAATTGTATTGCGCCTTGCAATGCCTGTGCATATATACTTAGCCAACGCAACCTGCGACGAATTTCATGAACTTGCTCCTCTAAGTTTGTAAAGCCATGTCCTATTTCGTCATAAAAATTATTAATGCTTGTAATAGATTTTTCATAAAACTTTTTTATTAAAGCTATTTCTTTTTCTGTATTCACCCAATCCATACTTTCTAACTTGCGTCTTATCCTTTTTGTACGAAGCGGCTCATGGTTTATCCACTTTCTTTTTAGCAAACTTGCATTTAGCTCGGCTAATTTTCCATCCCTCTTTTCTTCTAAAAATATTCTAATGGTAGAGGGCATTTCTGCATCAGCTAAAAAGTCTTTTGCAAAATTATCATAATAGTCAATGCCGCCTAGCAAATCTTCTATTTGTTTAAAACGTTCTTTTAACTTTAAAAACTTTTTCTCATTGTGTACACCCGCATACAGCTTTGCCAAACCTTCCAGCATAAATACTTTTGTACGTCCGTCGTTTTGGTATAAAAATAATGCTGGGTTATCTGTACGTGATGCTTTTAATAATAAGTCATCTAGCTGTATCAAATAATATTCAAATCTTCCTAGGCCTTTTGTCATTGGTTATTTGTAAGTATGTAAGTAAATAAAGTATATAAATAAATAAAGTATAAATGTAATAAAGTATAAAAGTAATTAAGCTTTAGCTTTCAAACAAAGCTTCAACATTTCCTAACACCTCACAGTCGCAACCAGCTCCATTCTCATTAAGCCAGTCAATAATTTTATCTATGTCTGTTATATTATTCGATTTCAAAAATGTTGATGTCATTGCCAAGTTATTATCACATTCTTTTTCACCCAATTCATTATCTAAATAATCAAAAAGTGAATTGAATTTCCCCCTACTGAATGGTAAACTTGACTCAAACCCCTCATTAGCCTTTTTAGCTAAGACATCTGCAATTTGTTTTCGCCGTTCTTTTTCTATTTTGTCTGGCATTTATTTTAATTTGTAAAATTTCGAATTTCTATTTGCCTAGCAGCTTATTCTGTTATTCTTTCTCAAAAAACGCAATAGTGCCACCCACCCAAGTTTTATCTTTATTGTAGCGTGTGCCAATCATTTTGCCTTTGCTTAATCTTGCTAAGTTATGTACTGCTATGGGCCTAGGCCATTCATTTTTCCAAAAATAAAACAACCGTATTTCTGCTTTTGCCGGCTCATCCATGGTTTCTATTATAGGAGCGTAATTTACTTTACGTTGCAATATCCAATTCTCGGGGTCTGTTATTTTATCAATATCATTTTGCGTTACATCTATTACCACGCCCATGCCAGCAAATGAAAACAATGGTTTTAATACATACTCAGTTAAGTTTACAGGCTGTGTAATTTCGTTTAAGAAAAATGTTTCGGGCACGTATGGGTTGTCAATAAACGGCAAAGTAAATTTACTAATTCTATAAAACCAATTTGGGTGTGGTACCCATTCTACATCATATTCTTTTGTAAGATCAATAATGTTATCCAACCCTTCTTGCTGTTGTAAATCATCAAAAATTAAACGATTGTAAATCCTTTTTATAATTTGTTTTTCGCCATTTTCTTTTTCATAATACAATTGTTTTCCTTCAGCTTTTAGTTTGGTGAGGCAAATTGTTTTTACACCAAATAATTTTTCAGTAGCATGAAAATCTATTCTTGTTTTTTGTTGTTCAGGAAAAATTTCTAGCAAAATAACATCATCGACAATATGCTCGCCCACAATAATATCTTTCAATAATTGTATGTACGATTCTTTATTATAGCCATTTAAATAGGAGGAATGTGTGCTTGGCAGTTCAGCATATTTTGCCGTAAGCACACTGTGGTAGGCTTGAAATCCATACAATGTAGGGAAGCCCTGCATCTCTATTAATTGTGGTTCGTACCCTCCTTTGTTATCGTCGCAGATCCCAAAATCAAACACAATCATTTGAGCGTGCCCTTCATTGCCCGCTACACGTACACCTACGGGAATGCTGCGTTCTGTAAGTTCTGTAAAATTTGGCGCTACAATTACATCAATAATATCTTCACAAGCATCCAACATTTTTTTTGTGAAGTCTTTCGGAATAAAAAGAGGCGTTTCTGCATTTCTAAATTCCAATGCGCCAGGGCTTATGGCTTCTATTTCCTTCATGTACGCTTGGTACTTTTCTTCCGTAAAATTTTTATTGAATGTTGTCCGTAAATCTTTTTGCATAAAAGCTAGTTCAAAGTTTAAAGTTGAAGGTTCAAGGTTGAACAATTTAATGTATAAGGAAATCTTAGATATTAAATCTTCAATATGGCATATATTATGCTTCCACCATTTCCATCTTACTCAACGCTTCGTTTAAAAAGTTTGGTAAAATTTGCGCATACGTATGAGCAATTTTATCTGGGTCACCCAAATGGTCTATCATACTCTGCCACTTTTCTAAACCATGATTGTCCACCACAATTTTTTTACGAGCTTCTGTTTGTAAGTGCATGCTCATACCTATAGCATCAGCCTCGGGGTGAAACTGTGTACCTACCATATTTTCATTAAAGCGTATAGACATAATGGCTCTTTCCAAAGGCACATGTGGCCTAGCTTTTTCTATAGCCAATATTTTGCCCCCAATTTCTTTTAAGCGATTGTGTTTTGGTTCTGTTACCTGATAATCTCTACTATCTACTGCATAAAATGGATCACTCAATTTTGCAAAAATGATTTCATCCTTTGCATCCAATAAATAATGAATAGGAAAAACACCAAAAGCAGTACTCTTGCGTTTGCTCACAGTAGCAATATCAAAATACCTACAAGCCAGCTGAAAAGAATGACATATAAAAAATACTTGTTTCTTTACCACATTTTCTTCAGCTGTATTAAATTGCTCTATTTTTTTTATCCAATCAAAAAATGCATTTTCCCATGCGCTGTCTAAACTATCCAGCGGCGAACCAGGTCCACCGCTCGAAATATAGATATCAAAATCAAGGCTTGGGAGTTCTATTTTTCGGCGTACGTCAAACTCCTCCTTTACCAAATCCAGCTCATGTATTTGGGCAAATTGGTTTAGTATTTCTCTAATACATCGCATGCCTTGGTTATCCGCACCTTCGTACATATCTAAAATGGCTACCCTAATTGTATCATTTCCATAAGTGTTCATACTATAAAAGTAGCGAAACTTTCATAAAACTTTGTAGAACTAGGTATGATTTTATACCGAATGTTTACACATGTGTGAAATGTTTGGATTTGTAGGCTTCAAATCTTAATTGGATTTGATTTTGGATATTTATAGCAATTGTAACAAAAGTTGTGAGTAGTTAGATTTTTTTGTTGGGTACCGATACAATAAAGCTTTGCGTACCTTTATTTGATGGCAAGGCATTCATGGATATATCATTACCATCATTAGGATGTAAAATATATACTTTTCTTATTTCAATGAATAGGCATTCATATATTTTCTTTCTATAAAAATACCAAAATGCTAAAATTTGTTGTTAGAAGTTTCTTCTCTGGTGAAAGTATCGTACATAATAGCATGTACTTTTTTGTTCAGTAATTTTACATCAATATTGCTAGAAGAAACAGGTGGCAGAAATATCATTTTTAACTTTGTGGGAAGTAAGTACATGGTTTTATGTATTGGCATGGCTTTTTTTGTACCCAATAATATGCAAGGAATAATTTCTTTATCAGCATCAATTGCCAATTTAAAAGCACCATCAAAAAATTCTTTTAAGGGCTTATCTGTTCTATTTCTAGTGCCTTCAGGATATAAGCACATATGCATTCCTTTTTTTAAAACCTGTTTCATAGCTTCAAAACTTCTCATTCTACTTTTTT
>JAYSWO010000128.1:0-5318 GCA_043717975.1 Ferruginibacter sp.
AATGACAACCAGCAAACAACATATAAAAGAAAGCATGATGCAGTCGGCGGCACGTTTTTGGGGCTTACCCGAAACAGATACCGAAGCAAGTTTTGACCCACTCGTTGGATTGCTGATGGGTGCTTGTGCTACCGAATTAGAAAAAATAAATGACGAAATAGAAAGCAGTAGATCCAGAGTGTTAGAAAGGTTGGTGCAGTTGCTATATCTTTGCCAAATGGCAGAAGATTTAATAAAAACAGAAGGAAATAAAGCGGACATATACAAATCTTTAAACGCACAAATATTTGCATTGATAAACGGCGAACCGGATTTAATTGCCAATCTTGCAAATATAACGGCAGCTTTAAAGGCACAATTTGGCTGGTTATGGGTAGGGTTTTATTTGGTAAAAGATGATGAGCTTGTACTTGGCCCATTTCAAGGGCCAATAGCTTGTACAAGAATAAAAAAAGGTAGAGGCGTATGCGGCAGCGCTTGGGAAAAAGCCAAAACACTAATTGTGCCCGATGTAGAAAAATTTGCTGGGCATATTGCATGCAGCAGTTTATCAAAATCTGAAATTGTAATACCCATTGTAAGAAATAATGTGGTAGTGGGCGTGCTAGATGTAGATAGTGAATTACTAAATCATTTTGATGAAGTGGATGCGCAGTATTTGGAAGCGGTTATGGATAAAATTATTTTTTAAGTCTTCGGTAAATTATCTTTCCAACTCCATAAATACCTACAAGCATAGGTTCTATAGGGGCTCCATTTTTTAGAAAGAGCAAGCATTTTTTCTTGCATAGCTTTTTTATCAGCAGCATCTATTTTGTACAAGGCACACATGGCTTGTTGTATGCCAAGATCATCTATGGCAAATACATCTTCTCTACCAAAGGTAAACATGAGTAGCATTTCTACCGTCCATTTTCCTACGCCCTTTATTTTGGTTAAATAGTTTACCAATGCTTCGTTACTCATTTTATGCAGGTGTGCATCGGTCAATTTTTCATCTGTAAAAAATTGACAAACATTTTGAATATAATTTGCTTTGGCATTGCTTAAGCCAATGCTGCGAAGGGTTTCAAAGGGTGTAGTTGTAACTTGTAATGGAGTAGGGGTTTTGCCATTGTACAACGCTAAAAATCTTTGTTGAAAAACATCGGCCACTTTTGTACTTAGTTGTTGGCTCATAATTGAGTTGCACAAATGCAAATGTACTTTGTTTCTTTTTGCAAGTAAAAATGGCTCTTGTGGCAATATTATTTTGTGTAGTTTTTTGTCTTTTGCTAGATGTGCTACATGTTGCATGTATAATTTTTTAGCAATATCTTTATTTTTTTGTAAAATAAATTTAATTATCCACCCATATTTTAAATTCTGCTACTTTTTCTCTACTTATAATAATTTCTTCTGCAGTAGGTATGCCTTTTACCATTATGATAAGCCTGTTGTTATCGTAGGGTTTTATTTGTTCTATAGCATCTATGTGAATAATGATTTTTCTATTTACCCTAAAGAAATTTTTTGGATCAAGTATTTGTTCTAATTTTTCCATGGTAGCATTTTTTAAATATCGCTTACCATCTCTTGCTACCAAGTGTACAATTTTATTATCAGCAGTAAAATAAGCCACATCTTGTACTTGTATAAAATAAGTACGTTGCCCTACTTTACCCATAAACCTATTTTTATATTTTGATGATAAATTTTCTTTTACGTATTCCAATACGTCTGCATAGTTATTTACAGGTGCAGGTAGCTGCGTAAGCGATTTGTATTTGGCAAATGAATTGGATAATGCCTCAGCCGTTACAGGTTTTAATACATAGTCAATACTTAATAATTGAAATGCATCTAGTGCATATTGGTCATACGCTGTGGTGAAAATAATGGGTTTGTCAATCTGCACTTTTTTAAAAATTTCAAAGCTGTGTCCATCGGCCAATTGTATATCTACCAATAATAAATCTGGTAGTTTTTTAGTGCTCAGCCATTCTACGGCTTCTTCTACACTCTCTAATATACCTATGATATTTATAGACGGGTCATAATTTTTTACAAGCATTTGCATTCTTTCTGCAGCTAGCAATTCATCTTCAATAATAAGGATATCCATTCTTCAACATTAATTTTGTGTTAGCAATGGTAAGGTTACTTTAAAATTATCTACTGTTTTCTCCACCATTACTTCTTTGCCACTGGCAAGCATGTATCTTTTCATTATATTCTGCAAACCAATCTCAGTAGAGTTTTCTACCACTTCTCTCAGTTGTAGGTTGTTGCTTACTTCCAAAGTGTTGTCTCCATTGGCATGTAATAAAATATGCAATGGTTTTACACGGGTAGCTACATTGTGTTTTATAGCATTTTCTATGAGCATTTGCAAAGAGGCAGGTATAATAAAACTGGCATTGTACTTTTCGGGTATTTCTATGGTTATTTTTAGCCCTTGGCTAAATCTTTTTTCCAATAAAAAAATATAGGGTTTTATAAATTCGAGCTCTACTTGCAATGGTACCAATTCTTTATCTTGGTTGTTTAAAATGTACCGATACACTTGAGAGAAAGCTTCTATAAATTTATTGGCTTCGCTATTGTTTTGCATAACCAATGCAGAAAGTACATTGAGGTTATTAAATAAAAAATGTGGATTAATTTGGTTTTTTATAACCTGTAATTCTGCTTGTGCCGTTATTCTTTTTAGCTGTTCAGATTCTATGAGTTGCATTTTATATTCTTTAAAATAAAAGAAAATGGCATTTACCAAATGAAACAATAAGTTTACGAGCACACCATAAATTAAATTTAATTTTATAGGTATAAGGCTTGCATTAAAATCATAATTGTGCATTACCATACTTTCAAATAGTACCAAGGCAATGGTAAGTAAAGATGTGATAACGCCACATGTTAAGAAAAAATAAATAAGCCCTGTTACTTTATGCTTGTGTGTATGTATTCGTTTCTCAAAAAAAGGTTGTAGAAACCTACCTGTTTCCCACACAAGTAAAGTAACCAATGTAATAGTACCCGCAGCATAATACCATTCTATCTCAATATTAAAATACTTATATACTTCGCAGAGAATGGTGCTCATGTAAGTATAAAAAGATAGTAATAAAATAAAATAGTATCGGTATTTGTGATTAAACATACTGTAATTTACTAAATAAGCACCAACGGTGAAACAATGAAGGTTGTTTTCGTTGGTGCTTACGGTTTTTTAATGCTACTTACTATTGCAATAATTTATTTATTACATGTATAATACCATTTGTAGCAATTATATCTGTAGTCTCAATACCAGAAGCTGTATTAGCACTACCATTTATTTTTACTGTAGGTGGGGTTGTGGTTAATCCGATTGTTAAAGTAGCCAATGGGTTTAAGGTAGCGGGGGTATTACCAGATACCAGATCACCTGCCGCTATATTTGTAGAAAAGGCATGAGATTTTACTACCGTTGCTAATGTTGTAGGGTCAAATGCATTTATCTCACCTTCTGTGTCAAGTGCAGCAGGGAAACCTGAATTTATAGGTGCAAACACTGTAAACTTTCCAGGACCACTTAGTGTAGAAGCTAATCCTCCAACGATAACAGCTCTTTCTAACAAAGAAAAGTTAGCACCATCTATAACTATTTGTGCAATAGTTTGAGTAGGCGGTATTAGCACTTTTCCTATGGCGTGTACCACACCATTTGAAGCAGGTAAATCAGGAATTGTAACTTTAATACCATTTAGAAAAACGCCATTTGCATTTTTGGAAGCAAATAAATTTTTACCGTTTACTGTTTTCACAGTATCACTAGCAGGTACACCTGCTGCTAATACTTTTGCACCTAATACATGATAAGTAAGGATTGCTGCTAAAGCGTCTATTTGTGTTTGACTCGTTATTGCATTGATATTTGCTACGCTATTATAAGGAGCAGGTAATGCTTCAAATGCTGCATTTGTAGGTGCAAATACAGTATAGTTTTTTGTAGCATCGGATAATGTACCAACCAAATTAGCTTTCGTAACTGCAGCTACTAATATCGTAAAGTTGGCATTCCCTTGTGCTACTCCCACAACTGTAGGCGTGGGTGTTGGTGTTGGTGTTGGTACCGGATCATCATCTTTTTTGCACGATGATGTTATTATTAGGGCTCCTAATGCTGTTACAAAAAACAGGCTTTGCAATGTTTGTTTCATATTCATTTGTTTTTAATTTGTACTGTAAAATAAAAACGTAGTTATGAAATTATTTTGCCAATGGGAGTGGGTGTGGGAAAATTGGGTGTGGGTTGCTAATATTTAAGTGTGAATTTTTTAGAACCTAAAAAATTGTAAAAGAAAAGGAGTAGATAGAAACATAATATTTCTTTACTACTCCTTCATATAATTTTAATAAAAATTTGATTACAACCCCCAGCTCACACTCCCATCCTTCTCATCCTTCACCACAATACCAATAGCAGTAAGTTGGTTTCGTATTTTGTCAGAGGTAGCAAAATCTTTTTTTGCTTTGGCTTCTTTTCGTATATCTATGAGAAGTTCCATTACATCTGCCAATTTTCCATTGCTAGCTTCAGATGTTTGTTGTAAGCCAAACACATCTTCTAGGTATGCTTTCATTTTTGTTTGTAATAATGCAAATGTGCTTCCAGCAATAGCACCCATTTTTATCAATCTATCTTTTATAGAATTTATTACGGGCACTAGTTCAAACATATTAGCTAATACTCTGGCGGTATTAAAATCATCATCCATGCATTCATCAAATCCATGTACAAGGGCTTGTACTTTTTTATCTAATTCTTCATCAATGCTAGTGGCTACATAACTTAATTTTTGTAAAACCTCATAGGCATCCCACAATCTTTTCAAACCTCTTTCTGATGCCTGCAGCGCTTCGTTGCTAAAATCTAATGTGCTACGGTATTGTGTTTGTAGCATAAAAAACTTTACCGTCATGGGGCTGTAGGCTTTTTCTAACAATGGATGTGCGCCAGTAAACAATTCGTGTGGCAAAAAACCATTGCCCAAGCTTTTGCTCATGCGTGTTCCATTTACGGTAAGCATGTTGGTATGCATCCATATTTGCGCAGGGCTTTCATTAAAGCATGCTTCGTTTTGTGCTATTTCGTTGGTGTGGTGAGTGGCAGCAAGGTCCATGCCACCGCCATGCAAGTCAAATCTTTTGCCCAAATATTTATTGCTCATGGCAGAGCACTCTATATGCCAGCCAGGGAAACCCATACCCCAAGGGCTTGGCCATTGCATTAAATGTTCTGGCTTGGCTTTTATCCAAAGGGCAAAATCCAATCGCCCACGTTTTTCATTTTG
>JAYSWO010000129.1:0-2110 GCA_043717975.1 Ferruginibacter sp.
ATCTAAAAGATAATTTCTTCTAAAAAATTTAAAGCAACGTTTGATGACGGCTTAAGCCAAGAAAATATTTTACAAAGGCCACCTAAGGGTTATGATATAGATAACCCAGCAATTGAGTTTTTAAAACTAAAAAGTTTTATCGTAAGAAAAAAATTATCGGACGAAGAATTGCTTCATAAAAACTTTGTAAAAACAATTGTAAATATTTATACAATAGTAAAACCAATGTTAGATTTTTTGGATGAAGCGGAATAAAAATTCCGAAACAAAAAAAGGTAGAAAAATTTTTCCATAAAATTTTTCTACCTTTTTTATTGTATAATATACTTCTTGTTTATACCAAATCAATATCAAAATTAACCAGTTGCACAAATTCAGCAATACGTGCATCAATATCAGCCTTGGTTATTTCTTTCATTCTTTCCGGACCAAATTTTTCTACACAAAAGCTAGCCATAGCACTACCAACAATGATAGCCGTTTTCATGTTTTCAAAACTAATGTCTTTTGTTTTAGCAAGGTACCCGATAAAGCCACCAGCAAAGGTATCGCCTGCACCTGTAGGGTCAAACACTTCTTCTAATGGTAATGCTGGTGCAAAAAACACATGGTTTTCATGAAACAACAATGCACCATGCTCTCCTTTTTTTATGATAAGGAAACTTGGTCCCATATCTAAAATTTTCTTTGCCGCTTTTACCAACGAAAACTCACCACTTAGTTGTCTTGCCTCGCCATCGTTTACCATCAATACATCTACTTTTTTCAAAACTGCTTTCAAATCATCTAAAGCAATGTCCATCCAAAAATTCATGGTATCCATTACAATAAGCTTTGGGCGCTTTGTAAGTTGATCTATAACGCTCATTTGTAATTTAGGCATAAGGTTGCCAAGCATTAAAAACTCTGCGCCTTGGTAGCTGTCAGGTACAATTGGATTAAAATCTTCCAATACATTTAAGTCTGTAATCAATGTATCACGAGTATTCATATCTAAATGATACTTACCACTCCAAAAAAATGATTTTTTATCTTTTACTATTTCCACGCCATCAAGCTCCACACCACGTTTGGTAAGCTCATCCATTTCTTCTTGCGGAAAATCGTACCCCACAATAGAAACCTGCTGAATAGGTTTTATAAAATTTGCAGCAGCGTAGGCTACATAAGTGGCAGACCCGCCAACGATTTTATCTACTTTTCCAAAAGGAGTTTCAATAGCATCAAAAGCCATTGTGCCAACAGTAATTAACGACATGGTATAATAGTTGTAGTTTTGTGAATTAAAAACGGTGCAAAAGTAAGGAATTAAACAATGTGCCCATGTGCAAATATGGAAATATGGGTACAGCAACAATTTCGAGGATAAGGAGCACAAAAGTTCAGCATTAAAATTAAAACATGTTACTACACATACATCCAGATAATCCTCAGCCTAGGATACTAAAACAAATAGCCGAATGTTTGCTTGATGGTGGGGTTATTATATACCCTACTGATACGATTTATGGTATTGGCTGCGATATTTCTCAACCCAAAGCCGTAGAAAGAATTTGCAGAATAAAAAATGTGGATCCACAGAAAGCACAATTATCTTTTATTTGTAAAGACCTTAGTCACCTCAGCGATTATACAAAAAGTATTGATACACCTTTGTATAGAATGCTAAAAGAGCATTTACCAGGCCCATTTACCTTTATACTACCGGCAAGTAAGCAAGTGCCCAAAATATTGCAAAGTAAAAAAGCCACCGTAGGGCTTCGTGTGCCCGATAATAAAATTTGCCATGCCATTTGCGATGCGCTGGGCCACCCCTTACTCAGTTCATCTCTACCTGGCGATATGGTAGAAGAATATACAGACCCTGAAATGATTTTTGAAAAATTTAAGCATCTGGTTGATTTTGTAATTGATGGTGGTATTGGTGGTATGGAGCCAAGTACTGTGGTAGATTGTACAACGGACGATTGGGTGGTGTTGAGGCAGGGGTTGGGGGTGTTTGAGGAGTAAAAAAAGCCCTGCAATTTTTGCAAGGCTTGTAAATTTGCTCCCACTGCTGGACTTGAACCAGGGACCCTCCCGACATCAATGTCGGGATGCACTAATCAAC
>JAYSWO010000130.1:0-2109 GCA_043717975.1 Ferruginibacter sp.
AGCATTATTTCGTGCCTTGCTTCTAGCTCTTCGTGCGTATAAATATTGTTGGCTTTAAATAATGATTTAGATTTATCCGTAACATAAGCATCCAAAGCTAGCGGTGTCGTTTTTACATTTTCCAAACCACGCTTTTCTGCTTCTGCTGCCCACTCCGCACTATAGCCATCTCCTTCAAACAATACTTTTTTACTGTCAACAATATATTTTCTGATAATCTGTAAAATAGCCACTTCCTTTTTCTCCCCTTTTTCTATCAATGCGTCCACATCTGTTTTAAATGTCTTAAGCGTTTCTGCCATTACGGTATTAAGCGTTGTCATAGGCACAGCGCAATTTGCAGAAGAACCTACTGCTCTAAATTCAAATTTATTTCCAGTAAATGCAAATGGAGATGTACGATTTCTATCGGTGTTATCCAACATCAATTCAGGAATAGATTTATGAATATCTAACTTTAAAATAGCCTCATCTTGCTCATCAAAACTACCACTCACTCTCTCTTCAATTTGTTTTAAAACATCCGTAAGAAACTTTCCAATAAAAATAGAAATAATAGCAGGTGGCGCTTCGTTTGCGCCCAAACGATGATCATTACCTGCGCTTGCAATGGATGCACGTATAAGGCTTGCATAATCGTGTACCGCTTTAATGGTATTTACAAAAAATGTGAGGAACATTAAATTGGTTTTTGGTGTTTTACCAGGCGCCAATAAATTTACACCCGTATCGGTACTCATGCTCCAGTTGTTGTGCTTACCACTTCCATTAATTCCTGCAAATGGTTTTTCATGCAGCAATACAATAAGGTTGTGGCGTTTTGCTACACGTAGCATAATATCCATCAACAAAGTATTATGGTCAACAGCTAGGTTTGTTTCTTCAAATATAGGTGCACACTCAAATTGGCAAGGTGCTACTTCATTGTGACGTGTACGAATTGGAATACCTAGTTTATAAGATTCTTTTTCAAAATCTAACATGAAGGCATAAATACGCTCAGGTATTGCGCCAAAATAATGGTCATCTAATTGTTGTCCTTTTGCAGGAGCATGACCAAAAACGGTTCTACCAGATAAAACCAAATCAGGACGAGCATTTGCCAAACCTGCATCTATTACAAAATATTCTTGTTCCCAACCCAATGTTGCTGTTATTTTAGAAACATTTTTATCAAAATATTGACAAACATCTACCGCAGCTTTATCTAATGCCACCAATGCTTTAAGTAAAGGTGTTTTTGTATCCAATGATTCGCCAGTGTACGAAACAAAAATGGTAGGAATGCACAATGTTTTACCATCGCCAATTTCCATAATAAACGCTGGCGATGATGGATCCCAAGCGGTATAACCTCTGGCTTCAAAGGTAGCACGCAATCCACCATTCGGAAATGATGATGCATCGGGTTCTTGTTGTATTAATGCGGCACCTTCAAATTCTTCAATAGGTGTACCATCGCCTTTAAGCGTAAAAAATGAATCGTGTTTCTCTGCAGATAAACCTGTAAGTGGTTGAAACCAATGGGTAAAATGGGTTACCCCTTTGCTTTCTGCCCATGCACGCAAGCCATTGGCTATTTGATTGCCCATGGCACGGTCAATCTTTTTTCCGCCACGTGTACTTGCGAGCAAGCTTTTATAAGCATCATCACTTAAATATTGCCTTGCTGCTCCAAGTGTAAATACATTTTCATTGAAAATACCAGTAATTTTTGCGGCATTCTCTACTTTCACAGGATTTGGCTGATTAGCCAATTTTTTTAACGCATCGAAACGAATATTACTCATTTTTGATAATTTTTGTACAAAAAAAGGCTTTATTTTTATTAAAAACAAAATATTTTAAATAAAACTTATAAATTTATTCATATTTAAATTAACTTAATATGTATAAATAATTTGTATGTTCATTAACGATTGTACTCGTATTTTTGATACATGAAAAAACCCCTACTCTTATTAGCTAGTTTAGTATTTTATTTTGTTTCATTTTCTCAAATTAGTATTTCAAAATACGGGTTTGTAGATGATGAAGTACAAAAGTTAGGCGCATTTCCTACTAAAAATGTGGCCGAAATTGCAGATGCCATTACCACAAAATTTTCGA
>JAYSWO010000014.1:0-2523 GCA_043717975.1 Ferruginibacter sp.
CGCCTACGACACCCTTGCAATTGGCTAACGATAAGCACTACAACTCTCGTTCGGGACTTACACCCTAGAGCTAATGGACATGCCTGACACACAGTAAAAGGGGTGCACAAATTGTGCATCTTTTTTATTTGATTAGCAATATATTGCGATTACATTAGAAAAACTTCGCAAACCAACGAAATACTTCTACCATACAATGACACCATGCACTACATGATGTAAAAAAAGATTGTGCAATTTTACATCATCCAAGAAAAACACAAAAGATCGCTTTAAAATCCAATCCAATATTTTGAAAAGCTTTCCAATATCAATTGAAAAAACCAAAAAGACAATTCTATGAAAGTCCTCCCGATCCAGGAGGCTTTTTTTGTCCTTTATTTTTTTAGCCTATAGTTTATAGTTGAATATGTATAAATTTAATACAAGTTTTTATCAATGTTAAATGGCTGCCGTGCTGGCCGTGGTAGCAGCTATAGATACGCTTGCAGCTGCTTGCAATGCTGCGGCGCTAGCATCATTATTTACATTGGCCATACTCACAAAACTATAGCCCCATCCCTTCAGTTCATTTGCCCATGCTAGAGATCCATCTTTTGCATATAGGCAAATTAGAATACCGCTCACACCAATATATAATTTATCGCCCTCCAAGCTTATCTGCCCTATAGCACCCATTGTTGCAACGTTTTTTACGTATTGCTTTAATTTTATTTCCCAAATAATACTACCATCTTTTTTATTGATGGCCGCTACTTTACCGTTAGATAAAATGAATAAGTTGTTTTGTTTCATGAGTTGTTAGTTTTGAACAAAATTAGTAAATATGCTCATTCACTTTGTGATAATATGGGATGGGTAAGAACAAGACTGAATTAGTAGGAGCTAACTTATCCTTTAAAATATTTTTAATAATTGATAAAACAAAGGCTACTCAATTACGGAGGTATTTTCTTTTAATACACTCTCTAAAAAATTCAAATTGAGTACAGGTAGTATTAATGGTTTAATATTAGCAAGGGTAGATAAAGTAGATACAAATGCTCTTATGTAAGGGAAAACTATAGCAATTGAATTAGAATAAAAATAAGGAGGAATTCCTTCTTGCTTAACAGTATCATCAAAATTAAAATTAGCTTCTAGAACAATCGTTACAAAATCTTTTTCACCAGTTTCCCCATAGCTTGCTGTAAACTTTATTTGCAATGTGTAATAATTATTCAACTTATCATAAATGCCATTAGGTTCGAAATTAATAACAAGTTCATCTTCATTTGTTGGGGGTTCAAATAAACTAAATTGTTTTACTTTATAATTTTGTAAATTAAATATGCCTTTACTTGAAGCTGCTTTCATAATGCAAGTTTACATAAAAAAACCTCGATATTATCGAGGTTGTTAGTATTATTTTGAGATTTAAAAATCTTTGATAGCCAATTTTGAGTTTCTCCTTGTTCTTTTTCTTGTTTTAGTTGTACATTATAAGTAGGCACTTGCTCATACTTACATTTTACATCTATAAAAATGTAACCTCTTTTCTCAAGATTTTCAACCAAAGTCTCAGGAGCAGTATCACTAAAATACTTTTCCATCTTTTGCTTTAAAAATTCGTAGTTCATATTATTTCCCCCTTTTCTATTAAATTGATTGTTGTTTTTTGTATGTTTTTTAAAGGATTTCTAACAACCAAAACAGTAACATTTGGTACTATAGAACTGTACCGCAATATTCTTTGATTAGCAAATTTAATATAAAGATTTGATTTTACAAATTCTATACCTAAAACCCTTTGCATTTCGGCTAGCACATCGCTATCGTAGTAAAAACCCGCAATAGCCTTGCCAATTTTTGCAATATTTGTTATATGTAGGTCTCTAAATTCATTAAAAAGCTTTGTGCCATCAGGTATAGTAAGGTTTAACAGTTTATTATCGTTTACTTTTATAATGGCTTCTAATACAGCATAATGGGTATGTATGTGTTGTTTGTTTGCTTTATCCCAAGCTTTATCTATTGCATACTGCTTAGCATACGCAGCGGGTGAAAGTGTGCCAATACCATCTAGAAAAAAATAAACGCCATTACCTAACCATGTTTTTTCTTCGGTTTCAAAAAAATTATTCTCCAATATCCCATCTACATTTTCAGGGTAAGTGCCATGAAAAGCTGATAGTTTTGGGCTTACACTATACATATTACTAAAAAAATTGGTTTTGGTTGTCCCAAAAATAAGGAATTTACTTAACACTTCATTTTACCCCACCCTCCACTATCGCTATCTCCTCCGCAGTTAAATTGTACAAGGCGTAAACGAGTTGGTCTATTTGGGTTTCTAAATGGGTGGTGTCTGCTTCGGGGTTTTGTTTTTTGAAGTCGATGATATTGTCTAATATTTTTACAATATCATCCTCTTGTTCTTTATTTGTAATTATTGTTGTCCGAGATAATTACTATTTCATAAATATACATCATTGAAAGTATTATGAACACTCAAAATTGAAACTCGGGCATAAAATGGGGGTG
>JAYSWO010000131.1:0-2105 GCA_043717975.1 Ferruginibacter sp.
AGAAGGACCACTTTCAAAGGATAAAAAAACAACTTTTCTAGCTTCTGCAAGGCGTAGTTATTTACAATTGTTATTTACCGCTATCGACTTACCCATACGACCAAACTACTGGGATTTTCAAACAAAAATTACAAGGCAGATAGATAAAAAAACCACTCTTTCGTTTATAGGTATTGGCGCCATTGATGAGTTTAGTTTTGCTCCTATAAAAAAAGCTACACCTGAAAAACTATATGTTATTAATAGCAACCCACTTATTAACCAATGGACATATACTGCTGGTTTATCTTTAAAAAGATTGGTAAAAAATGGATTCGTAAATATTGCATTGAGCAGAAATAGTTTTGACAATGATATTATCCAATATGAAGATAACAACACAAAAATAGCTTCGCAAAAAACATTGGATTTTACTAGTAGAGAAACTGAAAATAAATTGCGTATAGATGTAAACAAAAGCGTAAACGATTGGAAAATTGCTTACGGTGCAGTAGCACAAGTATCAGAATATGATACCAAAAGCTTTGCCGTAATTCGTAAAGAATTAAAAGATGGTTTAGGTAATGTAATTCAAAATCCGATTACTGTAAATTTTAAAAGTCCTCTCAATCCTTTTTTACGCTATGGCGCATTTACACAAGTAAGTAAGCGTTTTTTTGATAGTCGCCTAGGTGTAAGTGCGGGCTTGCGTACAGATATGAATACATTTACAACCACTGGTAATAATCCTTTTAAAACATTGAGCCCACGCATAGCTGCAAGTTATATTTTGGCTGATAAATGGACTGCCAATGCATCTATAGGGCGTTATTACAAAATAGCTCCTTACACCATTTTAGGCTTTGCCGATAATGCCAATAATTTGGTAAACAAAAATAGTTTATACCAACGCAGCGATCATTATGTGGTAGGTGTAGAATATTTACCAAATGATGGGTTGCGTTTTACTGCAGAAGGTTTTTATAAAAATTACGGCCAAGTACCTGTATCTATTAGCAAAGGTATTTCGCTTGCAAACTTGGGAGGAGATTTTAATGTACTAGGCAACGAAGCTGTTGTAACCAATGGTAAAGGCAGAGCATATGGGTTTGAATTTTTTGCACAAAAAAAATTAACCAAAAAGTTTTTTGGAATACTATCTTATACATTTTACAAAAGTGAGTATGCTGGCTTAAATGATAAACTAGTGGCAAGCAGTTGGGACAATACTCACTTACTTACGATAACATGGGGGTATAAATTTCCAAGAAATATAGAGTTGGGTTTAAAGTTTCGCTACCAAGGTGGTGCACCCTTCACACCGTTTGATAATGCAGCATCGCAAGCCAATTACTTAAGCCAAGGGCAAGGATTGTTAGACTTTTCAAGATTAAATACACAACGCCTAGGTAGTTTTAATAGTGGTGATGTACGCATCGATAAAAAATGGAATTTTAGAAAAGTTACATTCGATTTATTTTTAGATGTAACCAACTGGTACATTGCTAAAAACCCAGGTGTACCTAATTATACATTTAAAAGAAATGCAGACAATACTGCTTTTTTAACCACAGATGGTTTACCTATAAATGCAAATGGAAGCAATGCTATACCAACATTATTAAAAAACGATGATGCGCAAGTAACCCCTACAATTGGTTTTATTGTGGAGTTTTAATTGTTTTATTTTTTTATACAATGTCAAAGGGCGTTTCATTAATTTGATACGCCCTTTTATTATTTGACACCTAGTTTTATAGTGTCAAAATATAATTTGCAGCTACAAGCGATTTTCATTGGCGAAGATTTGCTTTATCATTTACCATGAAGAACAGAGACTCGACAAAACAAAAAAATATGAAAAAGTTAATCGCTATTGTAACCATTTTAATGGCTACCACTTCTTGAAGTATGTTTAAAACCATTAACTCTAACACTACTATACAGCCAAACGATAGCTTTGTGTTGGGAGATAATGTACATGGGAAATGCATCTACTTTAATGCTTAAAAATGGAGATATTGTTACAGACACAAAAAACTTTGCACGAGATTTATATTTTATAAAAACACTAACTGATAATAATTCTAAAACATTCCGTATAACAAAATTGTAAATTTTCTAGA
>JAYSWO010000132.1:0-5299 GCA_043717975.1 Ferruginibacter sp.
TTTGTGAAGGAAAGTCCACTATTTTTACAGCCTCTGGGGCTACCACTTATTCTTGGAGTCCTACAGCTGGTCTTAATATAGATACAGGTGCTGTGGTAATAGCTAAACCAAACGTTACAACAGACTATATGGTTGTTGGTAAAGATGGTAAAAATTGTTTTCAAGATACAGCATTCTTTAAAGTAAAAGTGTACCCAATACCAACAGTAAATGCAGGGCCAGATAAAACAATAAATGTGGGTCAATCTACTACACTTACACCTACTGTTTCAACAGATGTAACAAATGTAACATGGACACCTAGTACTTGGGTAACAGGAACTAGCGCAAATGCTATAACGGTAAGGCCAAATTTAGATCAGCAATATAAAGTATCAGTAACCAATGCGGGTGGTTGTACAGCATCATCTTTAGTAAATGTATTTGTGTTGTGTGATGGGGCTAATGTTTTTATACCTAATACCTTTTCACCAAATGCGGATGGAGCCAACGATTATTTTTTCCCAAGAGGTACCGGATTGTTTACTATAAAACAACTTAGAATATTTAATAGATGGGGAGAACAAGTTTTTGAAAAGTATAGTTTTAAAGCCAACGATGAAAGTGCAGGTTGGGATGGAACTTTTAAAGGCCAGAAGCTAACGCCTGATGTATTTGTATATATTATGGACATACAATGTCAAAATAATACAACCCTTACTTTTAAAGGTAATGTGGCACTGATAAAATAATATCAATAAAAAAAGTTAATAACATATAAAACAAAAACATAAAAAATTCGTATTAGTTTTGACATAAAATAATTATTGCCATTAAATGAAATCAACTTTACTGAAATATTATTTCTCATTTATTTTCATTTTCGTAGCTACTATAGCTTACGGGCAGGATATACATTTTTCTCAAATTTTTGAAACGCCTTTACTAAGAAACCCTGCTTTTGCGGGATTATTTGCGGGGGATATAAGAATACAAAGTGTATATAGATCACAATGGAATTCTGTTACTGATGCATATCATACATCATCTGCAAATCTAGAGTATAAAATACCTGTCGGCGAAACAAGTGATTTTGTTACCATTGGTGGGCAAGTATTATATGATAAAGCAGGTACAGTAGCTTTAACTTCTACGCATATCTTGCCATCAGTAAATTATCACAAATCATTGAGTGCTGAAAAAAGCATGTATTTATCTATGGGGCTAATGGGCGGCTGGGTGCAACGTAGTATTGATAGAAGTAAAATAACAACCAATAGCCAATTTGACGGTAATAATTACAATGGTAGTTTAAGTACAGGAGAATCATTTTCAAAATCCAATTATTCATATTTTGACGGTACCGCAGGGTTGAGTTTAAATGCTCAAATTGGTGAAAATGCAGACAATAATTTTTATATTGGGTTGGCTTATCATCATTTTAATAAATCGAAAAGAATATCTTTTTATAGTGATGCTTCGGTAGAAATGAAACCAAAATGGGTAGCATCGGGTGGTATAAGAATGAGCACTAACGATTATTCATACATAACTTTTGAAGGAGATTACTCTAAACAAGCTACACATACAGAAATTATTGGCGGGCTTATTTATTCTATAAAATTAGACGACCCAATAGATGCTAAATATCTTATACATGGAGGAGCTTATATGAGGCTTAATGATGCCATTATTCCTGTAGTGAAAGTAGAGTCAAAACCTTTGGCAATAGCTGTAAGCTATGATGTAAATACCTCCAGCTTAAAACAAGGAAGTAGAGGTAGGGGAGGTTTTGAAATTTCATTAACGTATCAAAAATATATAGATAAATACAGCAGTAGTAGAGATGCTACCCGCTGCCCCAAGTTTTAACTTTAAGATTTTTGTTTTATGGATTGTTTGGAAAAGCCCTGCTGAGAAGTAGGGTTTTTAAATATTAAAATTGATTTAATTTACCAACAATTTAATTTTATTGTACAAATCTTCTGGTACAAAAGGTTTTTGTAAAATGTCATTTATTCCTTTTTCGCTAAGATTTTGTGTAAGTGATTCATCTGTAGTTGCAGTAATTGCAATAATGGGTATGGTTTTGTTTTGCTGACGAATAAGTTTTGTGGCCGTAAGACCATCCATTACGGGCATTTGCAAATCCATTAATATAAGATCAATTTTATTTTTACTAAAAACTTCTACAGCTTCTAAGCCATTTTTGGCCTTATGCACAACTGCATTCCATTTATCTAACATTTTACATACCACCAGCATATTTATGGGGTTGTCTTCTGCAACCAATATAGATATTTTTTTAAAAGCTACCATATCATTAATATTTTTTTGAACTGGAAAAATTTGTTCTGTTATTGAACAATCTAAAACCAGATCGAACCAAAATGTACTGCCTTTGTCTATTACACTTTCTACGTGAAGTTCAGAACCCATCAATGATATTAACTTTTTTGAAATGGTAAGCCCTAACCCTGAGCCACCATATTTCCGTATAGTAGTTTGGTCTGCTTGCCCAAAACTTTCAAATATTTTCTCCAATTTATTTTCTTCAATTCCAATGCCTGAGTCAGAAATGCTAAAACGTAGCTTACATTTTTTTTCAGATAAATGCTCTAATATGTCTACTGAAAAAATGACGAACCCTTTTTCAGTAAATTTAATAGCGTTGCTAATCAAATTGGTTATTACTTGCCTAATGCGAGTTACATCTCCCCTTACTGTTCTGTTTAAAACATAATCAGCTTTCACTTCAAAGTGAAGACCTTTGCTAGATGCTTCCCATAAAAAAAAGGATTTTATTTTATTTATTGTTTCCAGTAAGTTAAACCCACTATTTTCCAATGTTACTTTACCAGCTTCTATTTTATTAAAATCTAAGATGTCATTTATTAGTACAAGCATATGATCGCTTGAGTATTTCAATACTTCTAAATGATTTATTTGAGAAGGAAGTGTTTCTTCACTTATTAAAATATTGGTTAGGCCAATAATTCCATTGAGTGGGGTACGCAACTCATGGCTCATATTAGATAAAAATTGTGCTTTTTCTACGATAGCTTCTTCTGCTTTTATTCTTGCCTTGTTTAATTCCGTTTCTATGTTTTTTCTGTAAGTAATATTTCTAGAAAAGAAAACCGCAGCCACCACTTCTTTGTTTACATTAAGAATGGGAACAGCGTTTAATTCAAAATATTCATCATTAAAAATATAATCTAAAAAAATATGTTCACCACTAAAAACGGTATTGTATTGTTCCTTCCATTCCTGTGGGTAGGTATCTAATGCAAAGAGCAAACTTATATCAAAACCTGGTATAATTTCTATACCAAAAATCTGTTTCATATCACTTATATACAATTGACTTGCGGCAATTATTTTATAATCTTTGGTAAGGCTCCAGGTACTATTACCAATGCTATCTACAAGTGTTTCTAAATTTATTTTTGCTTGTTGTAAATTTTGTTCGGTTATTTTTCTTTCTGTAACAATGCGGCTATGAAAAGTAGCTCCATTTTGTATATGATTGATGTCATATAAAGGAGATGCTTGCACCTCAAAGTAGTCATTGTTAGAAAAATATTCTGCAGTAAATGATTCGCCGTGTAAAGCTCTTTCATAGATATTGAGAATTTCTTTTGGGGTATTATGGAGTGCCAATAATAGTTTAGCGTCATACCCTTTATAACATTCTACGGCATATTTTTTTTTAATAAAATTTTTATGTGAGCTATTAAATGCAATAATCTTGTAGTCCATATCAATACTCCATATGTACCCTTTAGTATTGTCTATTAACGATTGAATATTTAATGTAGATAGCGCTAAGGTTTCTTGAAAAACAACATTTTCTTTAATAATAAAAAAAGTATTTAACGCTATTATTAAAAATGCCATACAAAAATTAAATATATATATGGCAGAAGTAGTGTTATTCGTTTTATTACCTACTTCTTTTGAATGTAAAATATGCAACTCCGATATTACAATTAAGATAATGGGAAGAAGTAAATGAAAAACTAACCATAACCTTTCTTTTTTCCAAGAAAAAATATTAATGACCATAAAGAAAAAAGCAAAGTAATATAAATAAACGCCTGCCCATTTTCCTACATGATAATCATAAAAAAATACGCCAAAGAAAATCACTAGTAGAAGTATATTTTTGGCAAATAATATTTTGTGATTTCTCAATAATAAAAATACAAGTAAGAAACCTAGTAATAAAGAGCTCGTAGAAAGAATGAAAACATTTGCACTGAAAACTTGTAAAAAATAAATAGTAGAAGCAAAAATGATATAGGATACAAAAGCAATAAAGAAAAGTGAATTGGTAAACACAATACTCTTTAACTCTGAAAAAGTAGAAGTTTTCTTAGTGCCATTGTTTCTTATTTTTTCCCATAAAAATAAAAGGTTTTTCATCTGTTAAGCTTTTGTTAACTGAATTGCATTACAATAATATTGTTTTTAATGTACATTCTATTTATTTTTGATAATAAAACGATAAAATATTTATATTTAAATAGTTATGGCTCATTATTTTTTAACAAGCTATAATTAAATTACCGCTTTTAAAAAGCATTTAAACCAAAATTGTTTGGTATATCTAAATAAAATAATGGTAAAGTCATTAAATTTTGCAAAAATACCTATCAATTGAAGAATTTTCTTTACTTTTGCAACCCCAAATAGTTCTTTTGAATAATATTCATGTAAAAATGAATAATGGGAGTGCTTCCAAATGGTAGCACGTTATCACCAAAAAAAATAAAATATGGCTAAAGAAATTACTGGCTATGTAAAACTCCAATGTAAAGGAGGACAAGCCAACCCTGCACCCCCAATTGGGCCTGCATTGGGTTCTAAGGGTATCAACATCATGGAGTTTTGTAAACAATTCAACGCTCGTACCCAAGACAAACCTGGTAAAGTATTACCAGTTCTTATCACAGTTTATGCTGACAAATCTTTTGAGTTTATCATTAAAACTCCTCCTGCTCCGGTACAATTAATGGAAGCTGCTAAAATCACTTCTGGTTCTAAAGAGCCAAATCGTGTAAAAGTAGGTAAAGTTACTTGGGCGCAAGTAGAAGAAATTGCAAAAGATAAAATGCCTGACCTTAATGCATTTACGCTAAACAGCGCCATGAGTATGGTAGCTGGTACTGCACGCAGCATGGGCTTAACGGTAGAAGGTAAAGCACCTTGGGAAAATTAATTGTCAACCACAAAACTTTTTAAAAAATGATTACTAAAAAAAGAAAACTAGCAAATGCTAAGGTTGACGCTAACAAAGCTTATACCTTAAAAGAAG
>JAYSWO010000133.1:0-13580 GCA_043717975.1 Ferruginibacter sp.
GCACAAAAAATCCGCTCATTTTCTGAGCGGATTTTTATATAACTATTTTTCCAGTTTTAATAACTTATTACACAATCAAAATTAGACAGTCCTGCACCAAGTATATCGGCTGCGGCATTGCTTATTCTAATTTGCAAATTGTTATTTTGCTTAAGATCAGGCATTATATCTAGCACTTTAGCGTACACAAATTTACCATTGGCTTTATTGGTAATCTTTACAATGGTGCCTTGCGAAGCGGCATTGTGCAAACAATAATATTTACCATCTCCCCAGCCGCTAGTACTTTTAAATACACCAGCTGTGCCGCTTGCTTCATTTCCTCCATCAGTATATAGAGATTTAAAAACGCCCCCTTTAAAATCTTTAGCATCCGATTCTTCAGAAACTGCCTCTTCTTCTACTTTGGTAACTATCGGATCTTTTTTTATTACCGCTACTGCTTTTTCTACTACAACTGGCTTTGCTACTTCTTTTACCACTGCTACCGGTTTTGCAGCTTCTTTCACAACAGGTTTTACTATTTCTTTTACTGCAACAGGCTTGGGTTCAACTTCTTTTTTTACAATTGCTTTTTCCTTTACCACTGCAATAGCAGGCTCACTCTTTACGGCAGGCATGGATACACTATTTTGAGAAAGCGAAGACAAATCTTTTTTTACTTTTAAGTATCCTATTATCAAACCTTGTCCAGGGCTTACGGCATCATCTTTCAAATTGTTCCATGCTTTTAAAGATGCTACAGGTACTTTATTAAAACGAGTACTTAATTGATATAAGGTTTCCTTAGCTTCTACTTTATGGTAAATAGGCACAGCGGCTTCACCTTTAGTTACACTATTGCTTTGTATAAAATTTTCTGTTTTTAGCGGAATTTTTAAATTTTGACCAATACTAAAACCTTTTTCTAATGTCATATTATTAAAAGGGGCTATTTCTTTTGGGCTGATGTTATACAACCGTCCAATACTATAAAAGTTTTCTTTGGCCACTGCAGTGTGGTTTAGGTATAAACTTCCGGCTGCGCCCTGCGCCATTAGTGAGCCCTTTTGCGCCTTTGCTAATAAAGGAAAGGCTAATAGGATGAATATTATTTTTTTCATTGTGTAAAAATTTTCGTTTTTGTTCTATACCAATTATAAAAATAAATGATATAATAAGGGGGCATTGTTATTGCAAAGATGCGAAATTAAAGGGATTTAAAGAGTACATTGCTGTATTTATTGTTTCGGCAAAGTGTAGGTCAACATTATTTGTACTCGCCTGTTTTTTGCCCTTCCTGCAGGGGTATTATTATCAGCAATAGGAAAACCAGCCGCCTTGCCCAATGCAAAAATATTTTCTTTTAAATAAGGGGCTTTTAGCACAAAATAATTTAGCACTGCTTCTGCCCTATTTTTGGATAGTATATTGTTTCGTTCGTTGCTACCAGTATTGTCTGTATGCCCTTCTATATCTATTTTAGCCACATTTTTGGTTTTATATTTTATCAATAACTCATCTATCAATTTTTTAAATGCGGGTTTTAAAATCGCTTTATCTGTTTCAAAAAATATAGAAGGAATCGTTATGGTATCTGTAATAAACTCTGGCATATCTGGCTCTTCTTCTACTTCGGTTCTTTCAGTATGCCTAAGGTGTTGTGCATATAATTTTTCTACATTTTTATCATAATTAGCGCACATTTTTTCTAGTATCTGTGGTGAGAAAGAAATGTTGTCTATAAAGTAAAATATGTCTCCTGCTTTGTTCATTCTAGAAAAGCCTTTAAAATCGTAGGGTGTTTTACTTACATTTCCAATGAGGCAAAAACGTTCATCTCCTTTAGCCGTGTACATCGTTTCTACATAGCTCCAGCCATTTATAGCAGCCACCACATCTTCTTCGTTAATATGAATACTAGGTTGAATAGAATCTGCAAAAAAGTTGTTGGATAAAAATTCTTTTTTACGCATGTAAAAATCTATACCCAAAAATTTCTTTCCGCCTGAGTGTATGTAAAAAGCAAGTTTATAATTTTTTCCTTTTTGCAATGCACAACAAAACATACTATATACAAATGCGTGTTTGATTACTTTTGTATTAACATTTCCTATTGGTACAATAAGCAAGTCTCTACCGCTTAATGGAGCAGGTACGGCTCTAAGATTTATCAATGGAGTAACGGCAGGTTGTATATAAAACCAAGCTGCTGCTGAGCAAAGCTGTCGGTATTCTATACATAAATTATATTCTTCAAAATCGGGATTGGCAAAATAATTTTGTGCGCTTGTACTACCCGAAAAAGTAAAACATAAAATAACACAAAAATATATTTTGGTAAAAGATGCCAAGCGATATACTATTGAATGGAGCGTCGCCAATGAAGATGAAAAAAGATATGCTGCTCGTAACATAAGTAAATCTACAAAACCTTCTGTTATTAATTTCTTAAAACGAATGTTAACTCGCTTTTATTTCTGCACACAAATCTTGTAAAACTTTTTTTGCATCACCAAAAAGCATGGACGTTTTTGGTTGGAAAAACAATGCATTTTCTATACCAGCATAGCCTGGTTTCATGCTGCGCTTGTTTACAATAACGGTTTTGGCTTGTTCTACTTCTAAAATAGGCATACCATAAATAGGAGATGCAGGGTCATTTTTTGCCGCAGGATTTACCACATCATTTGCACCAAGTATCAATACAACATCTGTATTTTTAAAATTACTATTGGCATCTTCCATTTCTTCTAATTTTTCGTACGCTACATCTGCCTCTGCGAGCAATACATTCATGTGTCCGGGCATACGCCCTGCCACAGGGTGTATAGCATAGGAGACTTCTACACCTTTTTCTGTAAGGATTTTTTCTAGCTCATGGCAGGTATGTTGTGCCTGTGCTACGGCTAGCCCGTACCCAGGTACGATAACCACTTTGTTTGCATAACTCATTACCATGGCTGCATCGCTAAGTGTTACTTCTTTGTAAGCTCCTTGCTCTCCTGTAGAAGTAGCGGCAGCATTGCTTCCGCCCCAGTTGCCGATAATAACATTGAGTAAACTACGGTTCATGGCTTTGCACATCAACACGGTAAGCAATGTACCTGCAGCGCCCACTAAAATTCCACCTGTAAGCATGGCTTTGTTATCATATAAAAAACCACCACAAGCCGCTGCTACACCAGTTAGAGAATTTAGTAAAGAAATAACTACTGGCATATCTGCACCACCAATAGGCAACACAAAAAATATACCATACAAAATGGCTAACCCAAATGTGGCATAAAAATACAAATGCGCATTTTCTACTGGCGCAAAATAAGTAAGCACCGCACCGACAAGAATAATAAGAAACAATAATGCATTAAAAATATGCTGTCCTTTAAAACTAATATCTTTTTGCTTGCCACTCAATTTTAAATAAGCGATGATACTTCCGGCAAAAGAAATACTACCGATAACCAAACCGAAAATAATGGCAATGTAATGCCCCAAATCAATTTCGCTACCTTTCATTTTATTAAACTCTATTAATGAAATTAACATGGCACATGCACCACCCATTCCATTGAAAAGACTTACCATTTCGGGCATTTGCGTCATTTTCACTTTGCGTGAACTTACTGCACCAAGCACACCGCCAACCACCAATGCTCCAAACATCCATACTAAATTCCCAAGATTATTTCCTTCTGCATTTTTATACAAAAAGATGGTGCCAAAAATAGCCAATGCCATTCCGCCTGCAGCTATGAGGTTTCCCTTACGTGCCGTTTCTGGATGTGATAACATTTTTAAACCTACAATAAAAGTTACGGAGGCTATGAGGTAGATAATGGTGAGAATGGAAATCATGCTGAATGAATAATTAATAATTTATAATGAATAATGTTTTCAAATTGAAAGTGCATTATTTTATTTAATCTTTTTTGTCAGTTGCGCCATGCATTTTTCTTGCAAACTGCTCGTTGCTAATTGCCAACTGATTTTTGCCAACTGCTTTATGCTTTTTTCTTTTTGAACATTTCTAGCATTCGATCTGTAACTACAAAACCTCCTACTACGTTTAAAGTACCAAGCACCACTGCTAAAAATCCTAATACAAGTGCCACATAATTATCTGGTGCTGCTTCGCCCATTACAATTAAAGCCCCAATAATAACTACGCCGTGTATGGCATTAGCACCGCTCATAAGCGGCGTGTGTAATACACTTGGCACTCTGCCTATTACTTCTATTCCTAGAAATATCATAAGAATTACCATGTATATGATTTGCTGGTGGGTGGTAAAGAAGTCGAGCATTGTTGGAAGTTTAAGGTTTAAAGTTCAAAGTTTAAGGTTCAAAGTCTCTACATATATCGAAACCCTTTTAATTCTGACTCTTTTAAATATTTTATAAATGATGTAATTTTTTTACTGATATTTTCTGTTTTTATTATTAGTGTTTCAAAGATTTCTTTGGCAATGTGATTCCTATCAAATGCTCGGTATAATTGCGACCTTACCTCGCCATTAGATGCTTTTGCAATTATTAAAAAATTAGTGAATTCTTTATTACCAGACCTTTCAAATCCTTCTGCAATATTGTCCATTACAGAACCTGAACTTTTACTTAGTTGATTTCTTAATTCATAGTCTTTCGAAAAAGTTCCTTCACAATAAATTTTCCACAATTCATTAGCTTGTTCTCTTGCCATTTGCCAAATCTCTAAATCTTCAAATTTTTTAACCGTCGCCATTTGTAATGCTGCTTGATTTAAACAAACCTTGAACCTTAAACTTTCAACTTTGAACTAATTGAAGCACTCTCTCATTCGTAACCACACCTCCATGAGTAATGCAAGTTCCTTTTACTAAATCATCCTCAAAATTCAAATTCAAATTACCTTCTTTATTTATAATTAATTGCAAGAAATTTAAAATATTTTTTCCATACAATTTACTTGCATCGCTTGGCATAGATGCTGCTAGGACAGAATTACCTATTATACTCACGCCATTTAAATGTACGGTTTCATTATTTTTTGTATGGGATGTGTTGCCACCTGTAGAGGCAGCTAAATCTATAATTACAGAACCGTTTTTCATACTATGCAACATTTCTTCTGTAATGAGTACGGGTGCATTTTTACCAGGAATAGCTGCTGTAGTAATAATGATATCACTCTTGGCTACGCTTTCTGCAATGCGTGCTTTTTGCCTTGCCATAAATTCTTCTGTTTGCTCTACTGCGTAACCACCCGCCTTTGCTGCATCTGCGGCGCCTTCTACTTCTATAAACTTTGCTCCAAGGCTCATTACTTCTTCTTTTACTTGTGGTCTTGTATCAAATACTTCTACCACGGCTCCTAATCTTTTTGCAGTAGCTATGGCTTGCAAACCTGCTACGCCAGCTCCCAATATCAAAATCTTTGCAGGTGGAATACTGCCCGCAGCTGTCATAAACATGGGGAAATATTTTGGATATAAATTAGCTGCCAGCAATACAGCTTTGTATCCTGCAATATTTGCCTGGCTGCTGAGTACATCCATAGTTTGTGCACGGGTAGTGCGTGGCAACATATCAATACTAAAAATAGTAAAGTTTTTTTCTGCCAACGTTTTTATGTTGGCTGCATTAAATAGTGGTTGATAAAACCCAAATAATATTTTTGCTTTGCAATTGGCAATATCATTATCCTCTAATGCATGAATAGATAAAATGATATCGGCTTGTTGCAATACATCATTTCTACTAACACAAGTTGCACCTACTGTTTTATATTGCTCATTAGATGCAAAGGCATTTTCGCCAGCGCCATTTTCTATTACTACATTTACTTGTTGCTTTTTTAGTACAACAACATGTTCGGGCAAAAGTGAAACCCTGGTTTCTCCATTTGATTCTTTTAAAACGCCAATAGTCATAAGTAAAATTATTGCTACAAGATAGGGATTTTTGTTTATTAGTTGATTAGTAAAATAGTTGATTTACGAACATTCTTTAAATGATTGTGAAACTCAACTAATCAACCAATTACCAATCAACTAATATCTGATTACAAAATGCTGCTTTACCTTAAAATCTTTCTTTAAAAACACAATGCCAATAAAGAATAGATCAATTGTAAGCGTAACAGCTTCGTGGGCTTTTACCTCCTTCCAAGCTTCTTCCATGTCGCTACTCCAATGTATATCGTCAAAAACTACGATGGTTTCTTCTGTTGAGTTTGAAAGTATTTGTGTAAAATATTGAAGGGTGGGTATTTTCCTATGGTTGCCATCTAGAAAAGCAAAATCAATTGTGTTGCTTTTGGCTAAAAATGGGGCTAACGTATTTTCAAAATCGCCCTTTATAATGTTGATATTTTTTTGTTGTAATGTTTCAAAATTTTGTTGTGCAATTTTGGCCATACTTTGCGAACCTTCCATTGTTGTAACAACAGGGTTGTTTTTTGCAGAAGCGATATAGGAAGTTGTTATACCAAATGATGTACCCAATTCCAGCAAATTTTTTTTATTGTAAAATTGTATCATTCTAAACAATAACTGGCTGTATTTTTTTGGTTTTAATGATGATGCGGCTATATCTTTTACAACTCTTTGTTTGGTTTTTATAACGGTGGAGCCTGCTCCAAAATCTTCTACATCAATAATGGTTTTGTTGTTTAATAATGCTTGTCGCTGCTTTTCTATGCTTTCATAAACATCGTATGTCGTTTTATCGTTTAATACAAATTTTATAAACTCAAATACAAATGGGGAATGCACGCCATGGCCTTTGCTGTTTTCGGCAGTTAGGTAATAGTGTAGATATTTTTTTGCTAATTGAAAGTGGGTGTACAATGTTGAAGGTTGAAAGTTCAAGGTTTAAAGTTCAAGGTTTAAAGTTCAAAGCCCTTTTAGCTGTATCGAATACCCTTTAATTTAGAAGCTTTTAAATATTTAATAAAAGAAGATATTTTTTTACTCAATGTTTCATTTTTTAAAAATAAAATTTCAAACGTTTCCTTACTTAAATGATTTCTATCAATTGCCCTATACAATTGTGATTTTGTTTCGCCATTAGAAGCCTTTGAAATAATTAAAAAATTAATAAATTCTTTATTACCCCCTCTTTCAAATCCTTCTGCAATATTGTCCATTACAGAACCTGAACTTCTACTGATTTGATTTCTTAATTCATAGTCTTTTGAAAATGTGCGTTCACAATAAATTTTCCACAAATCGTTTGCTTGTTCTCTCGCTATTTGCCATATTTCTAAATCTTCAAATCTCTTAACCGTTGACACTTTTAATACTTTTTGATTTTAATAAACTTTGAACCTTGAACTTTAAACCTTAAATTTTCCTCTCCCATGTTTGAAAACTCATATCATATTTATTCTTCTCATCGGCTGCAACATTTTTTTCAAAAACTTTTCCCCAAAGCGATTCATCTATTTCTGGGAAAAAAGTATCGCCATCAATTTCTGTATGCACAAGCGTACGATAAATTTTATCGGCTATGGGCATGCTCTGTTTGTAAATTTCTCCACCACCTGTAATAAAAATTTCTTTTGCATTCGTTTCATTTGCCATTTGAATAGCTTGTTCCAAACTCATTGCTGTTATGGTACCTTCTACTTGCCAATCTTTGTTGCTGGTAATTACAATATTTGTTCTGCCTGGCAATGGCTTACCAATAGATTCAAAGGTTTTTCTACCCATAATTATTGGCATACCCCATGTGGTATTTTTAAAAAACTTGAAATCCTCTGGCAAGTGCCACAGCATTTCGTTTGCTTTACCTATAGCGTTATTGAGGGAAGTGGCGACAATTAGAGAAAGTTGCCCCCTAAATCCCCCGAAGGGGGACTTGGAAGTCTCCGATACTTTTGAATCCATTATTTTTTTAATGTTTTTACTTTAAATTTTATTTGATTTTGAGAGAATAATAAACATTGAATTAAACAAACCTTGAACCTTCAACTTTCAACCTTGAACTAAACTGCCACTGGCGCTTTAATAGCTTCATGACTTTGATAATTTACCAATTCAAAATCTTCGTATCTAAAACTAAAAATATCTTTTACAGCAGGATTTATTTTCATTTGTGGCAACGGAAAAGTTGTTCTGCTTAATTGCAAATTTGCTTGTTCAAAATGATTGTTATACAAATGCACATCGCCAAAGCTGTGTACAAAATCTCCAAGCTCCATGTCGCATACTTGGGCTATCATCATGGTAAGTAATGCATAGGATGCAATATTAAAAGGTACTCCTAAGAAAACATCGGCACTGCGTTGGTACAATTGACAACTGAGCCTCCCCCTGCCTCCCTCCGCAAGAGGGGGAATTACATAAAACTGAAACAAACAATGACATGGCATTAACTTCATTTTTGGTAAATCTGCCACATTCCATGCGCTGATAATTATTCTTCTACTATCAGGATTATTTTTTAGTTGATGAATAACATCTTTTACTTGATCCACTTCTACCCCATTTGCGCCTTCCCAACTACGCCATTGCTTGCCATACACTGGACCAAGGTTTCCATTTTCATCTGCCCACTCATCCCATATTTTCACATTATGCTCTTTTAGATAACCAATATTGGTATCACCTTGCAAAAACCAAAGTAGCTCGTGTATAATACTTTTTACATGTACTTTTTTAGTAGTTACCAGCGGAAAACCATCTGCTAAATTGAACCGCATTTGGTGGCCAAAAATACTGCGTGTACCTGTACCAGTGCGGTCAGCTTTATCGCAGCCATTATCTATGATATGTTTTACGAGAGAAAGGTATTGTTGCATGGGTGCAAAAATAGATGTTAGATATTAGATTTAAGATACAAGATGCAAGATTTTAGACACAAGATATTAGATATTCTTTTTTATTTATGTATAGATTTGGGAAGCATACATAAAAAAGGAAGTGCTTTGCTATAATCAAGCAATTCATACTCTATCCCTAATGAGCGGAGGTTACTATAATACACAGTGAGATTATCATAATAATATTTTTCTGATTGAATTAGCCAAGCTTTTTCGCCTATTTTTTTTGCTAAAAACCATTTTTCAATAAGCCTAGATGTTCTTCCATTTCCATCATTGAAAGGATGAATTTTTAAAAATACCAAATGAATGAGAGATGCAAAGAAAAACGTTTCTTCCAATGTAAGTGCTGTATTCAACAACAATTCCACATCAGCATACCATTTTTCCATTTCATTATTTACCTCAAATGAAGATGCGGCAACATATTCAATTTTACCATCGGGTGTGGTTACATACATATTACCTGCACGAATTTTACCTTGATGTGATATTGCTAAAATATTTTTTGTAAGCAAAGTATGTACCGCAGCAATATTTTCTTTGTTTAAATCATGCAATTTTGCAAATTGGTATGCATCATACAAATCATCAATCTTTTTTGTATAATCAGGTAAAAACTCTATGCCAAATTTTTTATGCTTAATGTAAGAATCTAACTCAATATCTTCGCCCTCTATTTTTGAAGAATATACAGCAGATACTGAAGTGTAAAAACTAAAGTTATTTAAGGAAAGCTCACTGTCTTCTAGCTTTTCAATATTACCTAACAAACGATTATCTATTTCTTTTAGATACTCATCTAGCAATGAAGTTGGTAATATTTTGAAATCAATTTTTTGCATTCAATTTTATGGATTGTGGGTAAAATTACAAATTAATAAATTAGTGTGATAAATATATGGTCAATCAATCTCGTCAATCTAGTGCATAATAAAAGATGAATAATGGTATGCCGTTGAAGTGAGTGACACAACAATGCTGCCCATAGCTGCTTCTTTGTTCACCCAATAAAAAATATTATGCCTAAGGCAAATGTTTTAAAAGACGACGGACAACTGACCACGGGCAACATAAACCTATGAAAATAAATTATAGCATTATTAAATTTGCACAAGCTAACCGTTGTCTGTCGTCAGTTGTCCGTCGTCATTTTTTCTGCCTTACCTTCGCTAAATGGAACAACTGTTTTCTTACGAGCAACTTTTTGGTTTTGCAAAAAATATATTTCTCAAAATTGGATGCACAGAAAAAGATGCAACCATTGCTACAAAAACCTTGCTGAGCGCAGATTTGAGAGGTGTGGATAGCCATGGAGTAGCAAGGCTAAGTGGGTATGTGCGCTTGTGGGAAGCACAACGTGTAAATGCAACAGCACAAATAAAAATTATACATGAAACGCCTTCTACCGCTGTGGTAGATGGAGATGCAGGACTTGGATTGGTGGTGGCACCTTATGCCATGCAAGTGGCAATAGACAAAGCGAAGAATGTAGGTACTGGGTGGGTAAGTGTGCAAAATAGCAATCACTTTGGCATAGCGGGCATACATGCTATGATGGCGTTGGAAAATGATATGATTGGTATTGCTATGACCAATGCAAGTGCACTGGTGGCACCAACTTTTAGCAAAGATAAAATGCTAGGTACAAACCCCATTGCAGTGGCTATTCCTGCAGGTAATGAACCTCCTTTTGTGGCTGACTTTGCTACCACTACTGCTGCCAATGGCAAGCTAGAAATGCTACAACGAAAAAATGAACCTGCTCCCAAAGGATGGATACAAACCAAAGATGGCAATGAAAGTACCAATGCCAACGAATTGAAGGATGGCGGCGCATTACTTCCGCTTGGTGGCAATCGTGAAGGCAGTAGCCACAAGGGTTATATGCTTGGTAGTATTGTAGATATTTTTTCGGCAGTGCTAAGCGGTGCAAACTTTGGGCCTTGGGTGCCGCCGTTTCCTGCATACATACCCATGCCTACCAATATGCCTGGCAAAGGTATTGGGCATTTTTTTGGTGCTATGCGTATAGATGCTTTTAGACCTGCAGCAGATTTTAAAACCGATATGGATAAATGGATACAGGCTTTTAAAAATGAGGCTCCTATTTCGTCTTCACAAAAAGTAATTATACCCGGTGAGCCCGAGGTGGAATTTGAAAAAGATAGAAGAGTTAATGGGATACCATTGCTGGAAAAAGTGGTGGTGGATTTAAGGGAGCTGGGGGGAAGATTTGGGGTGGAAATTTGATAAACAATTAGGATACGAAAATATTTTGTTTCAATTATTATAATTTTTTTGAAAACCGAAATGTTTTATAGGATTCATTATTTTCGCAATACACAATTACTATATACTCGCCTGCAGCAAGTCCAAGCAAACTAATCTTATTATTTATTAACTGTCCTTGCATTATTTTTTGTCCTACAAAATTATAAATCTGTACATACTTTAGGTTGTACTGAGATTTTAATTGAAGGGATTCTGTAACAGGATTGGGTGCTATTTGAATTGACTTTAAAACCTCATCGCAATCAGAATTTGGATTAATAGGTATATTACATTTTCGTACTTTTAATGTTTTTTGTATTTCTCCTAAACAAGTAATTTCGTTTGAATAAGAATAAGTAATATCGAAATTTCCCACACCTACCAACGATGGATAGAATCTATTGTTTGTAACACCTTGGCCTGAAAAAATACCTCCCGTTGGCAATGCAGAAAGTAAAAATGAACTATCGTAAATACATACACTATCTTGTAAATTCCAAATAAAGTTTGGCCCTTTTGAAATACTGACTGCCTTAGTATCAGAAACTGAACAATTTTCTTTTGTTAGTGTTAATTTTACGATACCATTTGTTAAAGATGGATCCCATACTACATCAACAAAATGAAAATTATTAGAGCCGCTTATATTGCCATTTATTGAAGTCCATGCATAATTAACATCAGGCAAAGATGTTGCAAAATACTGCGAAGAAAAATTTCCATTTGCGCAAATACTTTGAGGTCCAATTATATTTGCAAAAGGAGTAAGTAATGAAATGGTTTTAGTAATAGTCCCGATAATTGTTGAACCTTGGCTTAATTTAAGTGTAACATTGTAATTTCCTTGAAGGAGGTATTGGTGTGTGACTACACTTCCTATTTGAGTCGGTGAACCATCTCCAAAATCCCAAGTAGCTGTATAATTGTCATAACAAAGACTTGAAAATTTAAAAGTATTACAATCTACAGCAATGTATTTGAACTCAGGTTTAGTGGGTATAGGCTTTACTGCATCAATAAATGAAGGAATACTAACACCTGTAAGAATACTGTCGTTTAGAGATCGCATATTTATGAAAGACCCATTAACAGTAACATTGCCCCAGCTATCAGGGTTAGATATTTTTGCAAAATAATGATCCTGTGTTGAAACATAAATTTGGTTATCAGGTCCTGGTTGAAAAGGGGCTGCAAAATAAAACCCTGGCGCATTAATAACATTGTATTGCAAATCACTAACTCTGTATTGAAACAGCCAGTATGGTAACCCATTGGTTGCGAAATTGCTACTTCTCATTAAATAAAAATATTTACCATTTGGGCTAAATGCGCTACCAGATTGTATATTGGAATAATCCGAAACATTGGGTACAATTTGTTCATTTTTCACTTGCCCTGTACGACTATCAAAATCATATATAGCAGCAGCTGCGTTATTGATGCCATGTGGTGTACACAAAACCAATTTATCGCCTGCTCTATTTGACTTTAACTGATTCCCACTTCCTTGATAAGCCCTGTGCGTGCCTTCAGATATTACAGGTAATTGTAAATTATTTATTCCAGCAGAAGTAACTAAATAAGAATAAAATCGAGCATCAGTGTCATACCCATGGGCAATAATCCAGTAATCTTTACCATTACAATGCGGTACAATTGTTATAAACTGCGACATTTTATTTGGCACTGCAACATGTTGAAAAGATTGAAATTGTTGTACTGAATTATTATCTAAATCAACAAGTGCAAACTTTACACCTTCGGGTTGTGTAAAAAGATTTGCAGAAGCCCCAACAACAAAATATTTTTTCGTCTGACCTGGATAAGGAACATAACAAAACCCCGTAGATGCATTTATATCACTGGCTCCAAATATTGGCAAAGTTGATATTTTTTGATGATTACGATTCCATACACTCACAGCATTGCTATAAAAAAGCAAATTGCCTAATGAATCACTTAAACTAATTGTAGCTTGAATATATGGCGTTTGTGATGCATATGAAGATTCCGACTGTATTGTGTGATTTACAAATGCAGTATTGGTTTGAATTGCTGTACCATAACTAAAATCTATAGAGCCATAATTTCCAAAATACCAATGTGACATATGCAATAGGCTAGAATCTAACTTGCACTCAATAATTGTAAATAAAAGGGAATCGGTTCTTACATTTATTCCATCGCTAACTTTTAAAATCGCCTTAAAATTTCCAGCTATATTATAAGTTGTAGTAACTGAATTTGCATTTGACGAAGAAATATTTCCTCCCAACAGTGTCCATTGGTAAGTAGTTGCAGTATTTCCAACAGTTGTATTATAAAATGTAATTGGTTTACCTACACAGAATACTGGTTCTTTAACATAAATATTTGCATTCAAATATGGGGGTATGCACCCGTTTAATCCAATAATACCAGTGGCTACTAAATTATCTGCTTGCCATAAGGTTTGTCTTTCTATATTAAGTGTAGCCCACATTCGTTTTACCTGATCAAGTGTAAAAGTATTCATGCAATC
>JAYSWO010000134.1:0-5289 GCA_043717975.1 Ferruginibacter sp.
CAAAAATTACAAAGGTTTAAGTGAGAACACGGTTTTACAATTGTTAGAAGGTGAAAATATTAAAGAAAAGATATTTAACTATGAGCAAGATTTGTGGAGCTATTAATTAGACTTTAGACATAAGATATTAGACACAAGATTAAAGCCCTTCGATATTCGGAGGGCTTTTTCGTTTTAATCTTTTAATCAATCTTCTAGGTTTCTCTCCCCTTCGGGTAGGATAGGTGGGGCTTTAATAGTTCTAGTTTGGCTTTACCTACCAATTTTTCAATATCTGCATCACTAGCTTCTTTTACTTTCTTTACTGAGCGAAATTCTTTTAGCAGTATATCTGCTGTTTGTTTACCTATTCCTTTTATACCTTCCAATTCGTTTTTAAACGTGCCTTTGCTGCGCTTGTTTCTATGATGCGTAATGCCAAAGCGATGCACTTCATCTCTTATTCTTCTAATAAGTTGGAGGCTTTCACTATCCCAAGGTAGCAACAATGATTCTGTATCTCCATCAAAAAAAAGCTCTTCTTTGTTTTTTGCAAGACCTACCAACGTTACTTTTCCACGCAAGTTTAAGGCATCAATACTCTCCATAGCAGAACTCAATTGCCCCTTGCCACCATCTATAATAACGAGCTGAGGTAGTGTGGCTCCTTCGTCTGTAAGCCGCTTGTACCGCCTATATACCACTTCTGCCATAGAAGCAAAATCATTTATACCTTCTACGGTTTTTATATTGAAATGTCTATAATCAACTTTGCTTGGTTCGCCATTTTTAAAACACACCATAGCCGCTACTGGGTAACTCCCTTGAAAGTTAGAGTTATCAAAACATTCAATATGTATGGGTAGTTCTTTTAAACTCAAATTTTCTTGCAATTGATACAACACATCCTTTTTTTGTTGGGCTGTTTTATCTTCTAAATGCAGCATCTTTTTTGTATGCAATTCTGCTTTAAAATAATTTACATTTTTAAGAGAAAGATCTAATAACTTCTTTTTATCACCGCCTTTTGGAATGGTAATCGTTGTATTCGGTTCTATATATTCTATTTCAAAAGGAACAATAATTTCTTTGGCATCGCTCTCAAAAACTTGGCGCAACTGTGCTACGGCAAATGCCAATACTTCTGCGGCGCTTTCTTCTAATTTCTTTATGAGCGTAATGGTTTTTGTTTGTATAATACTACCATTGCTCACCGCTAAATAATTTACATAAGCGGTATTGCCTTCTTCTAAAATACTAAAAACATCTACCGTACCAGTATTGGTATTTACAACAGCAGATTTAGATTCATATTCTTGCAGATGCGCAATTTTGTGCTGATAAATAGCTGCTTTTTCAAACTCCAAATTGGCAGCATGTTCCTTTATTCTATTTTTATAATTGTTTATAACAGGTTTTAAATTCCCTTTTAGCAAATCCTTTAATTGAGAAATACCTTCGTTGTAATCATCTAATGTTTGAAAAGCTTCGCATGGGCCTTTGCAATTTCCCAAATGATATTCAAGACAAACTTTAAATTTCTTTTTAGCAATATTTGTTTCACTTAAATTGAGTTTGCAAGTGCGTAGTTGAATATTTTGCTTAATAAAATTCAACAAGTCTCTCACTTTGCCTACAGAAGTAAATGGGCCGAGGTAAGTAGAGCCATCTTTAATTTTTCTGCGGGTAAGAAATACCCTGGGAAAAGATTCGTTTTTTACAACGATGTAAGGATATGTTTTATCATCCTTTAAATTAATATTAAAAAGTGGTTGGTGTTCTTTTATGAGGGAGTTTTCTAGCAAAAATGCGTCTTGGTCTGTATCTACAATCGTAAATTCTATTTTGCGAATACGATTTACCAACTCAGCTGTTTTGTAACTCGTTTTCATTTTATTGAAATAACTACTCACACGCTTGCGCAGGTGCTTTGCCTTGCCTACATATATGAGCTCGTTATCTGCATTGTAATACTTATAGATACCCGGCTGGGTAGGTATGGTAGATGATATTTCAGAAAATTCTTTTTGTGTCATTATTAGTCAAAGCTCCAAGATATATTTTCTTCCTTTTCTACTGTTGTGTTTCCATCCACATTTTTGAGCGTTAGTATTTTACAATTTTTACCACTTTTCCAAGTAAGTTGCAAAACCTTATCAGCACTTTCCTTTTTTAATAAATAAATGCGGGTTACTTTATTACTTTCAGGATCCACATATACATCCCAATGGGTAAAAGCAAACATATTTGTTTGTGCATTTTTAGGATCGTATGTAAATGTAAATGCATTAATTGTTTCATCCTTAAAAATTTTTTGCTCAAACGTACTTTTCAAATTGGTAGTATCAATTACAGGAGAAAGAAATGCTGCAAAAACTGTTTCAAGTTCTTCCATTTTTATCCAAGATGAATCTGTTTTACCAGCTTTGGTAATTTTTCTTACAGGAGTGACACCTCCATTTTTTATTGCCAATAATTCACCTTTTAAATAAGAGGTTACCGGAAAAAAATTAGTAGCTGAATCACCAAGTGGAGATATTGTTGGAGGAACGGACTCTTTGGGTGTTGTATTGGTAGAACTATTATTGTTACAGGCAGCCAAGAATGATACAAGTACAATTGAAATCGATAACATTTTCATATTATCAAAATTACTGCTTATAACTTTTTTAAGGAAATATAGTTTTGAAAAAGTGTAGTTAAAATTTTAGATGCGTATATCCGTTAATCAAATCAGAAATTGGTTGTAAGACCAACTTTTACCCCAACATTGTATAACTTTTCAGAATAATGATATGTTTTTTTATACGAAGAAAATAATTGGTATCTAAACTGAGGACCTACATTTAAAGTAACATTGGCGGAAGGTTTAAAGCTTACAAATGTTTCTATTGATGTATTCAAGTTCCATTTGCGTAACAATGCATTTTCAGAAATATAATTTCGTGCATCGTCAGAAAGTACAAACGCACTACCACCTAAAATATATGTTGGTTGTGCAGTACCACCAACATACCATTTTAATTTATCGTTGCCAGCTATTTTTATATCTAACCCAATAGGTAATGCTACTTGCCAAGTAGTTTTATTTAAACTAGTGGTTCCTTCTTTTGTATTGTAAGATGATGACCTAGAAGTGTTTTGTAGTCCTGAAGCAGCAAGAGACACCTGAGTAGAGTGCCCTAAATCGGTTACTTTAGAAATATAATTTGTATAATTGGCTTGTAAACCTGTTTTAAAAACCAAGTTATTTGATAATTTATATTGTAGCACTGCGCCTATTTCTACATTTATAGCAAGTACGTCTTTCATTTGGTCTAAAGATGTAATATTGTTATAACTCGAAAAAGAGTTTGAAGGTACTGAGCTATTTTTATAATCTGTAAGTTTGGCAATGGATCTATACCCTACGGAAGGTGTAATGTAATAATTCATACTTCCATTTTCTTTAAGCTTACTTATGTGCTTTTTGTTTTTAGAAACATTTACCTCATTCAATAATTTTTCTTCAGTAGGCGTAGCATTGGTTTTTGGCAATGATTTTTTTGTGTCGTTTTCATTCAGTTTAGCAATCGTATTTTTTTCAAAATTATTATCTATATCTGAAACATCAGCACCGCTAATATGAATAAGCATTTTTGAATCTGCAAGGGCAATTTGTTTCTTTTTTTCATGTAAAGAAATATTGCTAGCTTCCTCGCTCACTTCATTATTTTCTTTTGCAATATCCGTTTGTACTTCAAAGCTGTTTTCTTCATCTAATAGTGAAACATTATTTACATTATTTTCTGTTGAAGAACGATATTGTGTAGCGTTAAAATTAGCTACACGGTTTGTATATTGATTGGTATTATTAGTGCTAGAAGCAATATTTTCTGCTATGGGCTTGGTATTAGCAAGGGTTGCTTCAATTGTTTGAGGTTGTAAAATATTTGACAATTTATTTTGCTCAGTAGGAATAATAATAGTACTTGCCAATAAATTTTGTTCTACATTTCTTCTAGCAGAACTGCTTATAGAATTATTGTTGGCTACACCAACAAACATTACAGCGGTGAGTATAATTAAACAAACAGCAATAGAAGGCCATTTTCTATCTGGGTGCATATTGTTGTATATGCCATACCATATTTTTCGAGAAGGTATCATCTTAAAATCATCGATGCTGTTTCTCAAAAATTGTTCAAAATCGTTATTGTTGTTCTTGTCTTCCATGTTGCACTAACCCTTATTCATTTTTAAAATCTACGGCCGTTTTACTCAACAGCAGATTTTCCATAATTATTTTTATATTGCGATTTGTCCATCACTTTTCGCTTTACCAATATTTCTTCTAGCATTGCTTTTGCCCTAGTGTATTGGCTTCTACTCGTGCTTTCTCCAATCTCTAACATTACCCCTATTTCTTTGTGAGAATATCCTTCTATGGCATACAAGTTTAACACCGTTCTATACCCCAAAGGCAAAGAGCGAATACATTCTACAATTTGCTTGGCTTGTAAAAGGCTTGGTATCAAATCCTCATTGGTATGAAAACCTTGGGCGTATGTAATGTCAACAGTGTCGGTAAACTTTTTGTTTTTCTTGAGTACATTTATACAAGTATGCACGATTACACGGCGTATCCATCCTTCTAGCGAGCCTTCGTTTCTATATTGACTAAGTTGGGTAAAAATTTTTATAAAACCTTCTTGTAGCATATCCTCCGCATCTTCTCTACTTTTAGCAAAGCGGTAGCAAACACCAAGCATACGTGGGCTAAAGCGGTCATAAAATGCCTCTTGCGCAGCAGCATTGTTTCTGATACTCCCTGTAAGCATTTGCTCTTCGGTCATAAATAAATTATTTTACCCATAAATGTAGGCAATTTTATTTGTATAAGTGCTGCTTGGGGGCTAAAAAGAAGGCTAAGATCTTATACTGTTTTGTAAAATACTTGAATATTGAGCATTGAAAATTATTTATTGAACGTTGCATTGTTTTAAAAGTTTTAATATTATTGTCTGAACAAAGAAGCAGCTATGGTCATCATCGTTGTGTCACTCACTTCATCGGCATACCATTATTCATCTTTTATTATGCTATTGATTGTGCATTAGATTGACAAACTGATTGACGAGGATGGTTCGTCGGACACCATAGTCGTTAACTTAAGGAAATTTATTAGGAATTTAATTGAGTGCAATAAAGCTCCTTTCGGACGGAGCAAACACCGTTTCAATTTTCTCCCCATGAGATTTTTAAAAGCACTTTTTTAGATTTAATATCTCGGTGGCTTTGAGGCAGTAAGTTACCGATTGTATGGGAGAA
>JAYSWO010000135.1:0-13536 GCA_043717975.1 Ferruginibacter sp.
TACTTTGCATTTAATCGCTACTTTCGGAACTGAATACTTACTTTTTTTATGCCGAATAAACAACAGATATATTACTATCAAAATAGACAGGGACACCCAAAATCCTCAAAAATAATGACCATCCTATTGATAATCAATACAATTCTTAATTGTGGATAAATGTGCGGAAAACAGGAGTTGGTAATGATTATGTTACATAATTAAATTGTTGGACGCTTTCAACCTCGAACATTTCTTGCAAGCAGCAAAAATGCAAAAACAAAATACAGTAATTATCCTATAAAAATAGTACATTTGCACCCCGTTAAAAAAACAAACGGGATTATTTTATGTCATTTAATATTAACAAACAACTAAACGCAGAAGATCAGGAGCCTATGGCTGCACAAGATGCAACCGAAGCCACTGCGACAACAAACAGCCCTGAAGCTAAAACAGATGAAGTGGTAAAGCCAGAAGTAGTGTTAGAAGAAGTAGCGGTAGAAGAAGTACCAGTTGCGGAAGCAAAACCTGCTTATGTGCCACCAGTTCAAACTGCTCATGATGATTTTGATTGGAGCAGAGACAAAAGAAATGTTTCTTCTTACACAAAAGAAGAAAAAGAAAAGTATGATGGTGTGTATGATAACACTTTCAAACAAATCAATGATGGTGAAATGATTCAAGCAACCATTGAATCGTTAACCAAAACCGATGCTGTTGTAAACATTGGCTTTAAAAGCGATGGTCTTATTTCTTTAAATGAATTTAGAGATATACCAGGCGGCATTAAAGTTGGTGATGTAATTGAAGTAATGGTGGTAGAGAAAGAAGACAGAGAAGGTAACTTAAACCTAAGCCGCAAAGCTGCTCGTACTACACGTGCTTGGGAGCGTATTATGGAAGTAAATAAAACTGGTGAAATTGTAACTGGTCTAGTTACAAGCAAAACAAAAGGTGGATTGATTGTTGACGTTTTTGGAATGGAAACTTTCTTACCAGGATCTCAAATAGATGTGAAACCAGTAACGGATTACGATCAGTTTGTTGGTAAAACAATGGAATTTAAAGTAGTGAAGATTAACGAAACTATTAAGAATGCTGTTGTATCTCACAAAGCACTTATTGAAAGTGATATTGAAGCACAAAGAGCTGAAATTATAGGTAAATTAGAGAAAGGTCAAGTATTAGAAGGTGTTATTAAAAACATTACTGACTTTGGTGCATTCCTTGATCTTGGTGGTTTAGATGGCTTGTTGTACATCACTGATATTTCTTGGGGTCGTATAAACCATCCTACAGAAGTATTAAAGATGGATCAGAAAATAAATGTGGTTGTACTTGACTTTGATGATGATAAAAAACGCATCAGCCTTGGCTTGAAACAGTTAACACCTCACCCTTGGGATACACTAGCAGAAAACTTTAAAGAAGGTGATACCGTAAAAGGTAAAGTAGTAAATATTGAAGACTATGGTGCTTTCTTAGAAATAACACCAGGCGTAGAAGGATTGGTGCACGTAAGTGAAATTACTTGGGCCAATACTCCTATTAATGCTAAAGAATTCTTTAAACTTGGAGATGAGTATGAAGCTAAGGTAGTAACCTTAGATAAAGAAACTCGTAAAATGAGTCTTTCTATTAAGCAATTAACAGAAGATCCATGGAGTGCTATTGAAGGTACTTTCCCAGAAGGAAGTAAGCATATGGGTACGGTTAAGAATATTACTCCTTATGGCGTGTTTGTAGAGCTTTCTACCGGTATTGGAGGAATGATACATATCAGCGATTTAAGTTGGTTGAAGCGTTTTAACAATCCCAATGAATACACTAAAGTAGGTAGCGAAATAGAGGTAATGATTATGAGTATTGATAAAGAAGGTCGTAAACTACAACTTGGTCATAAACAAATTGAAGAAGATCCTTGGAATAGCCTTGAAGATACTTTTGCTGTAGGTACTTTACATGAAGGTACGGTAAGTAAAAAAGATGATAAAGGTGCTGTGGTTCAACTTCCTTATGGCTTAGAAGGTTTTGTACCTACTCGTCATTTGATGAAGCAAGATGAGAAAGCAATTGCGCAAGATGAAATTGCAAACTTTATTGTAATTGAATTTGATCGTAATGACAAACGCATTGTTCTTAGTCATACAAGATTATGGGAACAAGAAGTAGAAGAAGAAAGACAAGTAGAAATTAAAGAGAAAAAAGCAGAAGTTGAATCTACAAAGAAAGCGGTAAAAGCTATTCAAAGTAAAGTAGAAAAAACTACGCTTGGTGATCTTGGTGCATTGGCAGATTTGAAAGCTAAGCTTACTAGCGATGAAGCTGGTGCTGCAGCCATTAAAGATGCTGAATAATTTTTATATTATTTAATAAACTTTAAACCTCCCCTCTCAAAAAGGGGAGGTTTTTTTATAGTATAATCTGATAGGATGTAAAAGCCAATGGAATATTGCATTTGGAATTTTATCCCCCCAACTATTTTTTCTATCACCTCAATATTAGTTTTTTTAGGTTTTAGTATTGAGGTATTAATGTATACTCTTAGGCTGCTACATCATAAGTTTTATATTAAATACATAGATAGCCGTTGAGGAGTTTACATTAATATCATTACTTTTATCCCTAAAATATTAAACAACTTAACATGCCCATTTTTTTAAAAGTAATTATAACAACCAGTATTATTTTTGCTGGGCTATACCCACGAGTGGCCTGCGCACAAACAAGCGTAACAGATAATCCACTTTTAAGAAGGAGTAGTTTACAATATCAAGCTCCGCCTTTTAACTTAATAAAAGATGAACATTTTAAACCTGCATTTGAAGAGGGTTTAAAGAGTCATGATGCAGAGATAGATAAAATTGCCAACAACACAGCCAGTCCTACATTTGAAAATACTGTTTTAGCTCTGGAGATAAGTGGCGAAAATTTAAATAGAGCTACAGGAATTTTTTATAACCTTACTGGAAGCAATACAAACCCTACATTGCAAAAAATGGAAGAAGATTATGCGCCAATTTTTTCTGCACATAGTGATAAGTTGTATTTGAACGATAAAATATATAAGCGCATAAAAGCCCTAAATATGACGATATTGAAAGGTGAAGACAAACGCTTGGTAGAATATTATTTACAACAGTTTGAATTGGCTGGAGCAAATCTATCCAAAGATGGTAAAGAGAAAGTAAAAAAAATAAACGAGGAGTTGGCTACATTGAGTGCACAGTTTGGCAATAGATTATTGCTTGCCCGAAAAAAAGCTGCCATATTGTTTACCAATGTAAATGAGTTAGATGGATTGAGTAAGGAAGAATTGGCTGCAGCAAAAACGAATGCAACTGAAAATGGGCAAGATGGAAAATATTTAATAAGCTTGCTTAACACCACTCAGCAACCCTTATTACAAAGCCTTACGGATAGAGATGCAAGGGAAAATATTTTTAATTCATCGTGGAGCAGAGCAGAAAAAAATGACAGTGCAGATACAAGGGCTATTTTAGAAAAAATGGCATTACTTAGAATGCAAAAAGCACAGATAATGGGTAAGAAAAGTTATGCAGAATGGCGCTTGCAAGATCAAATGGCAAAAAACCCAGCTAACGCATTAGATTTACTAGCAAAAATTGCAAAGCCTGCTGTTGCCAAAGCAAAATTAGAAGCGAAGGAAATACAAGATTTGATAAACAAGAGGGTGAGTGGTTTAATATTAGAGCCATGGGATTGGAATTATTATAGTGAACAAGTACGTAAGGAAAAATATAATTTAGATGAGAGCCAAATGAAACCATACTTTGAAGTGAAGACGGTACTAGAAAAAGGCGTTTTTTATGCTGCAAAAGTAATGTATGGGATAAGTTTTAAAGTGAGAAAAGATTTACCAGTATACCAACCAGATGTGGTGGCATATGAAGTGTTTGATAAAGATGGAAAAAGTATGGCTATTTATTATTTAGATTTTTATACAAGGGATAACAAAAGCGGTGGTGCTTGGATGAATAATTTTGTAAGCCAGTCACATTACTTAAAGCAAAAACCAGTAATTGTAAATGTTTTTAATTTCACAAAACCTGCTGCAGGTAATCCATCACTTATTAGTTTTGACGATGTTACAACAATGTTTCATGAGTTTGGACATTCGTTGCACGGATTGTTTGCCATTCAAAAATACATTAGTTTATCAGGCACAGCAGTACCTAGAGATTATGTAGAATTTCCTTCGCAAATAAATGAGCATGCTGCCTTGGATCCGTATATTTTGAAAAATTATGCTATACATTATCAAACAAAGAAAGTAATACCGCAATTGCTTGTAGATAAAATTAAAAAAGCTGAGACATTTAATAAGGGATATGATGTAACAGAACTGCTTGCAGCTGCTACACTTGATTTGGCTTGGCATTCTGTAGAAAGAGAAGCAGATTTTAAACCTACATTGGAGTTTGAAAAAGATGCATTGCAGAAATATGGATTGCTTGTACATGAAGTGCCTACAAGATACCATACACCCTACTTTGCGCATATTTGGAGCGGCGGGTACTCAGCTGGGTATTATGCATACACATGGTCAAAAACCTTAGACTATAATGTTTTTGATTGGATGCAAGCACACGGTGGTATGACAAGAGCGAATGGGGAGCGTTTTAGGAAATACATTTTATCTGTAGGTAATAGTGTGGATTTGAATAAAGCTTTTGAAGATATGATTGGGCACAAAATGATGGTAGAACCGTATATTAAGAATGCGGGTTTTTAAATTGTTGAATTGTTTTATTGAGGAAAGCTTAAGAACAAGTAAGAAAATTTGATCACGGGTATTGGCAAATAAAAATTCCATCTTTTAAAGACGGAATTTTTATTTGCCTTTTATTTTTACAAAGTAGCCAAATCAATAACAAATCTATATCGTACATCTCCTTTTATCATTCGCTCATACGAGGCAGTGATGTTTTTAATGTCTATAATTTCTATATCGGAAACGATATTGTGTTCAGTACAATAATCAAGCATTTCTTGTGTTTCGGCAATGCCTCCAATGCCCGAACCTGCTACGCTTTTTCTACCACCAATAAGTGAGAAAGCAGAAATGATGTGGGGCTCTGATGGTGCGCCAACACAAATATGTACGCCATTTGTTCTAAGCATGGCCATGTACATCATCATATCGTGTTTTGCAGAAACGGTATCTAAAATAAAATCGAAAGTACCTTTTACCGCCGCTACTTGTGCGGCATCACTTGTTACCACAAAATGATGTGCGCCCAATGCTTTTGCAGCCTCTTCTTTGGAAGCTGAGGTACTTAACACCGTTACTTCAGCACCAAATGCTACACCAAATTTTACAGCCATATGCCCTAGCCCACCTAGGCCAAGTACAGCAAGTTTATGGCCTTTACCTACCTTCCAATGACGCAATGGCGAATAGGTAGTAATGCCAGCACAAAGCAATGGTGCTACAGCTGGTAGTGATAATTTATCTGAAATGTGAAGCGCAAAATCTTCATGTACCACAATGCTATTTGAATAACCGCCATATGTTGGTAAACCATCTTTTCCTCTTCCGTTGTACGTGCCCACATTTCCTTTTGAACAATATTGCTCAAGGCCATCTTTGCAATTATCGCATGTTCTACAAGAGTCCACCATGCAACCAACACCTGCAAGGTTTCCTACTGAAAACTTTTTTACATCAGCACCTACTTTTATAATGCTCCCTACAATTTCATGCCCTGGCACCATGGGAAATATACCAGGAAACCAATCATTTTTTATCTGGTGAAGATCTGAGTGGCACACACCGCAATATGCAATGCTTATTTGTATATCATTTGGACCAACTTCTCTTCTTTCAAAATCCCATGGAGCAAGATCCGTTTCTGGAGTTTGTGCTTCATATCCTTTTGTTTGTATCATATTATTTTTTTTAAATGTTCACAGTAATTTTATTTCTGATATTGTTATTACGAAGTTAGTTTGCCAATATGGTAAAGGTATTGCAGAGATGCGGTTTTTAACGATAGTTTTAAAAACTTGAAGAAATATAATTTTAATAATGCTTTTTACATTTATTTGCAAGAACAGCGATGGCAAAAGATGTAACCTTATGTACAATGATTTATATGTTGAAATACATTTAAGTTATAGTTACCAAAACCAATTTTTCGATCAAATATAATCATGTAGCACATAACGTATATGATTTGTAATGTTTAATGATATAAGGTATATTGCAGTAATTATGCGTTTATTATAAAAATATTTTACGCTCCTTTTATGAAAAAAATACTTTTAGTTATTCTGATACTTGCGTTTATAATCGAAGCTGTGCTAAGTTTTCTTTGTTTTTTTACGCCTGCAAAGGCCATGGAATTATTTGGTATGCAGTATAATGAGCAGTTTGCTTTTTTAGGTTACATAATAGCTTGGTTTTTATTACTCGTAACGGTATTTATTGGTTATGCCATTTATTTGTTACAAACAAATAAAGTAGGTAGTAAAGCAATTATAAATATTTTAGGATTTTGGTGGGTAGCATTGGGAATTGGTGTGTACGCTATTTTTGATAAAATAGATAATTTGCTTTTAGACAGCATGAAAGGAATGGTAATTTTGGCACTTAATTATTTTTATAACAAAGATGGTGCTGCATAGTATTTGCCAATCATATTCTTCATAAAATCTTGAAATAATATATCTCATTTTATTATTTGGTTTCATATTATTTTTGCAACATTAACTTTTAACTACTTTTCAATTTAAGGCATGGGTATTTTTGATAAATTATTTGGCAAAAAACAGCAGCAAGAAACCTTAGATGCTGGACTACAAAAAACAAGAGAAGGTTTTTTTGGTAAACTTACAAAAGCCATAGCCGGCAAAAGCACGGTAGATGAAGAAGTGTTAGATAACCTTGAAGATGCTTTGGTAAGTGCAGATGTTGGTATTGAAACAACCGTTAAGATTATTGATAATATAGAAAAACGTGTAGCAAAAGATAAGTACTTAAACACATCAGAGCTTAATGGTATTTTAAAGCAAGAGATAGAAGCCCTACTGGTAAAGGCTACTAGCGATACATCGTACGAAAGCTATCAATTGCCTACTGGGCATAAGCCGCATGTTATTTTAGTAGTAGGCGTAAATGGGGTAGGCAAAACCACTACTATTGGTAAACTAGCTCATAATTTTACAAAGGCTGGTAAATCAGTATTGCTTGGCGCAGCAGATACTTTTAGAGCAGCGGCAGTAGAGCAATTAACCATTTGGAGTGAGCGTACAGGTGTGCCCATTGTAAAGCGTGAGCAGGGGAGTGATCCAGCATCGGTAGCATACGATACTGTGGTGAGCGGTGTTTCTAGAAATGCAGATGTGATACTGATAGATACAGCAGGGCGCTTGCACAACAAAGCACATTTAATGGATGAGCTAAGTAAAATAAAAAAAGTTATACAAAAAGTAATTCCCGAAGCACCACATGAGGTAATGCTGGTACTTGATGGTAGCACGGGGCAAAATGCATTGGAGCAAGCCAAACATTTTACAGCTACTACAGAGGTAACGGCACTTGCCATTACAAAACTAGATGGTACGGCAAAAGGTGGTGTAGTAATTGCTATTGCAGATCAATTTAAAATACCTGTAAAATTTATTGGTGTAGGGGAGAAGATGGAAGACTTATTGGTATTTGATGGTAAGCAATTTGTAGATGGGTTATTTTAGTGAAATTATCAATCTTTTATCTTAATCGGGGCCGAAAAACAGAATTGTTTTTAATAGTATGTATAGATTGATGTACTAAATAACTATTTACTCTTTCTCTGAAAACCACTCATTTACAAATCTATTAGAGCTTACAAGAATTTCTCTTAGAAAAAGGACGCTCTGTTTGCCTTACAGGCTTTGTATAAAGCGGATAGTGTTCTAAATTTTTTTTTAAAATAGTTCAATCATATTTCATGCAGCCTTTTCAGAATTTAATGCCATAAAATATGTTTTGTGTTTTGTATTTTATGTTTTAAAGAAGATGCTGCACAAATTACTTTAACCATTTCTCCAATTTTTTTCTAGCTTGCTTAGTTGTTAATCCTTTGTCTTCTGTAATTTCAACCCTTGCATTTTCTACCTTGTTTATATAATCAACCCATCGATAGCGTCATTTACCGAAAAAATGTTCTGGTATTTGTTTCGGTCTTTTTATTAGATTTTTTTTTGTTAACACGATTTCTATATTTCATTTAAAAAAAGCAAAAATGATAGATGTATTGCTAAAGTTCTATTTTCTTCACTAGGCACTTAAATTCCTCTAACTCCTCAAACTGTCCTTGTATAAAACTATTATCTTCTAGCTTACCAATAACTTTATTCATTTCTTCGTTGTTTTCATATACCATTTTTCGGTAAGGGTTGGTATAATCTTTTTCTCTAGATTTTAGAATACCTTCCGTCATCCATTGTTTGATGGCAACTGTTTGTTGTAATAAGTCTTTATACAACTCAGATGTAAATTGCTTTGTAGTGATGTTTAATATTTCTAGCAAAGAACAATAGGCATGCTCCAATAAATCTGTTGAATATACCGTGCCTTCTGCTTTGTATCGGTTGTGCATATCTGTCCAACTATTAATTGTATCGTCTTTTATGTCTTCTTTTATTTTATTTACAGTAGCTGCTTTTATCAATTGCCCGCCAATATTCATAAAACTAGCTCGGGTAATGCTTGCAGGCAATGATTTTTTAAAATTGTCAAAGTTTGTAAAATTATTTTGTTGGTAATGCTCAAGCAAAGTAATCATACCATAATACTGTACTACTTCTTTAAATATTTTTATGCTCTGTGGTACTTTTATAATTCTTGAAAATCTGTTGGTATTTTCTATACCATTTGTAGTGGCTTCGCCTTTTTCATTTACAATTAATTTTTCTAGCATAGCCAATGCATCAAATACTTCGTTTATAGTATCGGGTGCAAGATAATTGTAGGTAAGTAGTTGTATTTTTTCTGTGCGCTTGTCTCTGTCTGCATATTTCCATGCGTTACGTTCTAGCGCATACATGTTGTACATAAACCAATACGCAGGCATAATTAACAACTCATCTTTTGATACATCATTACTTATAAGACTAAATGGGATCGTTACATTCAGCTCCGCAGGAAAATCGCCTTTTGCAATAATGGTAAAAGATGCAAACTTGCTATTGTGCTTTAAGCTCACACAAAGCCCGGGCCAAAACCCACGACCTGCCTGAATTTCACCATCTGCCCCCCGGCTGTTGTGGTTGCTGCCTACCGTGGCACCCGCTGCCATATTGCTTTGTCCCATTAATAGAGAGGCACATAAAAAAGAATTGTTATGATGCTGTTCGTGGTTTGGAAAAATAAGAGAGTTCAATACTTCGCAACAAGAAATGGTAGAGTTATTGCCCAAGTAAGAATTGATGAGTCTTGCACCATATTTTAATTGCGAATGCGATGCCATTATAAAACGCACTGCTTTTACACCATAAAATATTCTACAGCCATAGCCTACAATGCCGTTTACTAATTCACACCCTTCACCTACTTGTGTCTTACGTTCCGCATCACTATTGAGGGTTATATTTTTTATTTTGGTGGCGCCTTTCAAATAAGCATCTTCACCTATCCATGTATCTTTTATAATGCCGCAATTTTTTATGACGGTACGCTCGCCTACTTTGCCATAATAGCCACGTTTTTCATCCAATTCTTTTTGAGTAAATTCTTTAAATTTTTGCATCAACACATCATCATCTCTATATTTGCTCCATAAATATGCATCGCCAGGTAACATACCATTAAAAGGTAAAATACTCCTTCCTCCATTTTCATTGCACACTTCCACCCATGTTCTTATATTTTCTTTTTCATCTTCTTTTAAAATACCATTTCCAAATTTTGCATGGTCGGTACAAGCGAGTTCATTTACGTTTGCGATCATTACATCATTGCTAATAATGTAATGGCTTAAAAAATTTACATTGTCTATGCAAATATTATCGCCTAAGTCGCAGCTTATGATGGTGCTATTGTAAATGCCCACCGCCATTCTAAAATTATGAAACTCTCTATAAAATGGCTGCAATACTCCTATGCGCACCAAGCCATAAAACTTGCAATTTTTTATAAGTCCTGCGGTAAAATTTTCAGACACCAATACATTGTTCCAATTGTCTGATGTGTTTCTGTTATGAATTAAAGTATCTAATTCTAATGCGGTAAGTGCACGGTATTTTTTACCGCCGTTTTGCATATCTCTAATATGATATTCGGTTTGCCCTTCGGGTATATATTTTGGGTCTATAAAGTTATAGCCTAGTTCTTCTACGGGGTGTGTTTTTATGATGTTCATTAAGAAAAGAAATTTGATGTTAGATATTAGACACAAGATTTTAGTTTGTGAATAAAGGTATTGTATTTTCTTCTTTGGCTTTGCCCAAGTCCACTTGTTTCACCCGTGTTTACTCAAAGTCAACCCGTTGGGGTTGGTATTGCATAATCTCCTCCATAATCTATTGCATAATAAAAGATGAATAAAGGTATGCCGATGAAGTGAGTGACACAACGATGTTGAATATAGCTGTGTTTTAGCTCGGGCAAAAAAAACAACGTTTTTTGCCCGAAAAATAACCTCACCCCCGCCTCTCCAAAGGAGAGGAGCCACACTCCGATACTTTAATAAGTTTTCCAATTTCTCAGAGTTCAAAAGTTCCTCCTGTGGAGGGATTTAGGGAGGCTTTCTTATTCCACTGTCACACTCTTCGCCAAGTTCCTCGGTTTATCAACATCAATACCCTTTGCTACACCTGTAAAATACGATAGCAATTGCAATGGTATTACGCTGATGATTGGTGCAATCAATTCATCGGCAGTTGGTATAAAAATTACATCGTCGCTTAATGTTGGGCTTATGTCGTCGCCTTCGGTAATGATGGAAATAATTTTTCCTTTGCGTGCTTTAATTTCTTGCATGTTGCTCACAATTTTTTCGTGGTACGAATCTTTTGTAGCAATAAATACTACTGGCAAATTTTCATCTACCAATGCAATAGGGCCGTGCTTCATTTCTGCGGCAGGGTAGCCTTCTGCATGTATGTAAGAGATTTCTTTTAGTTTCAATGCCCCTTCTAATGCTATCGGGAAATTATATCCACGGCCTAAAAATAAAAAGTCGTGTGCATCTTTATACTTTAATGCAATGGCTTTTATATGCTCTGCATCTTTAAGAATGGTTTCTACTTTATCGGGCACAGCCGCAAGCTCTGTAAGCAAGTGTAGATAACGTTCTTGGGTGATGGTGCCTTTTTGTATAGCTATACGAAGCGCCATCATTATCAATACGGCAAGCTGCCCTGTAAAAGCTTTTGTAGAGGCTACACCAATTTCGTGCCCTGCATGTGTGTATGCGCCTGCGTGGCTTATGCGTGCAATAGATGAGCCCACAGCATTCACCACACCAAAAATAAATGCACCATTTTCTTTTGCTTTTTCAAGAGCCACCAATGTGTCTGCTGTTTCTCCACTTTGCGAAATAGCAATAATTACATCGCCTTTATTTACAATCGGATTTCGATACCTAAACTCCGATGCATATTCCACTTCCACTGGTATGCGGCACAACTCTTCAATAATATACTCTGCCACCAAGCCCGCATGCCAGCTCGTTCCGCAAGCCACAATCATTATCCGGTCTGCATTTTTTATTTGTTCTATATTATCATCTATGCCCGCCATGGTTATCGTTCCTGCATCTGCATGCAAGCGTCCACGAAGGCAATCTTGTATGGTACTTGGTTGCTCATATATTTCTTTGAGCATAAAATGGTCGTAGCCGCCTTTTTCTATAGCCGCTAGTTCCATATCTAATTTTGTAATGAAAGGGGTTACTTTTTCGTTACCAATATTTTTTAGTATCAATTCATCGGGGCGTACAATGGCCAACTCATAGTCATTTACATATACCACTTCTTTTGTGTATTCAATTATTGGCGATGCATCGCTTGCTAAAAAATGCTCACCCTTGCCAATGCCAATAACGAGTGGGCTTCCTTTGCGTGCCGCAATAATTGTTTCGGGGTCTTGCTCATCCAACAATAAGATGCAATACGCACCAGTAATTCTTTTTAGAGCAATACGCACGGCTTCTTCTAGCGTGCAATTATTGTTGAGTAAAATATCTTCAATAAAATTGAGCAACACTTCGGTATCGGTATCGCTTGTAAACGTATAATTTTTGCTAAGCAATTCTTTTTTTAACTGCGCATAGTTTTCAATAATACCATTGTGTATCATGCTCAGCCTGCCCGTGCTGCTTGTATGAGGATGGCTATTTCTATCGCTCGGTTCGCCATGTGTAGCCCAACGGGTGTGCCCAATGCCTATATGCGCATTCACATTTACACCTACAAGGCTTTCTTCAAGCTCAGCTACTTTGCCTTTCTTTTTGTACACATCTAGCTTGCCATCGTGCAGCAAAGCCACGCCACTGCTGTCGTAGCCTCTGTATTCCAATCTTTTAAGCCCTTTTAAAATGATGGGGTAAGCCTGCCTTGGCCCCGTATAACCTACAATTCCACACATAATTTGCTGTATTATTTAGGCTGCAATATAATTGAAAAATAGGCAGCTATAGCTAGAAAAATGCTTATTAAAATTTTTACATAAGCTTGAGTGGGAGGTTTGTAATTTTTGTGTAAGATTTTGGGGTTGGGGGCAGTGGGCTTCAAATCTTTGTTGAGCATTTTTAGCGGGTGTCCGTAGTAGTCCTCGTCGGTCGTACCTTCCTCCTTTGGGCTACTACTTCCCATCCGCCACTGTATCCCGTACATTTTTGTCGGGAGCCGTTGGGTAGAAAAACTTTTTTCAGCGTGTATTGTGGAGGAGATAGAACTGGATAGGAGTGAGGTAATTACCAAGGCAAAGCTATATTTTATCTATAGTAAAATTATAAAACTTGGCAAAAACCATTTTTCAAAATGCTCAACAAAATATTTTTTGTCATCACTCACCACTTTTGTCAATAAAAATTTACCACTTACATTTTTATGTACATAAAAATGTGATATTTCACATTTATTCGTACGAATAAATGTCTGCACTACATTTTTCTTTACGAATAATTATAGTGTAAAATCAAACCTACCCCGGATGATAAACCCTCTCCGCCTTTTTATACACTTCCACCTTATCCAACGTCATCGGTTTTGTTTGTTGTTTTAAATACATCTCCACTTGGTCGTCAAAATGTTTATTGCCAGGTTTTGAACTTGCACCATACATATTTAGGGTTTCTATTTTTGGTAAACCTTCTTTGGCAAAACGTACAAACATGATCAACCCATCGCCACCTATAGATTTTAGTCTGCCGTTTTTTATAGGCTGAGTCCACTGTGGCGAAAGCACATCAGGAAAACCACCGAGTGGCCACTCTTTATTGCCACGTACCAATTTTTGTAAATCGCCCAATGTAATATCTGTATTACCAAAATTTGTTTGCATATAATCTTGTACATGCATGTATGTTTCTATAGCTTCTTGTT
>JAYSWO010000136.1:0-13525 GCA_043717975.1 Ferruginibacter sp.
GCTAGGGCTAAAATCAAAGCAAGTAGTAAATAGAATGATACTTAAAAATAAAATTACCTTAAGAGTCATTCTGAAAATATTTATTTGGAATAGTATTAGAGTGAAATAGTATTCTTACTGAATGATTTAAACATATCAGCCCAAAGAGTGGAATATTTATTAAAATTAAATAAACCTACGCCGCCACATTCAGCGCCACCACCACCTCCTCAGGTTTTTTACCCAATGCCTTCATAACTCTAAAATGAGATGCCACAGCTTGTGCCAATGTATCATATTTATTGTAAGGCAAATTAAACTCTTTACATTTTTCCATTACAATTTTACTAATAGCAGGGTAGTGTATATGGCTCACTTTTGGAAAAAGATGGTGCTCTATTTGAAAATTTAAGCCACCAACAAACCAAGAAATGATTTTACTATTCATAGCAAAATTAGCTGTGGTCTTTATTTGATGCTCTGCCCATGCTGTTTCTAAGGCTTTTGTTTCATCTAATGGTACGTGCTCAAATTCTGTATTTTCTACCACATGTGCTAGCTGAAATACAAATGACAATGTAATACCAAGAGCAGCATTGGTTAATAAATATCCACCAAACCAGTTCCAAAAACCAAAAACAAATATGGGTAAAACCATAAACACGCCCACGTAATAAATTTTTGTAACCCAAAAAATAATATGATTTTTTGTGCTCATTTCCCAAGCATCAGTAGTATAAATTTTGCGCTTAAAATATTTTTGAAAATCCATATTGAAAATCCAAAATAAAGTTGAGAGTGCGTAAATAGGCGTGAGGTATAGATATTGTACTTTATGAGCTGGTACCCACTTTTGTGTTTCGCATTGGCGAATGATAGGGCTCTTTGCTATATCATCATCTATACCGTCCACATTCGTATATGTATGGTGTATGATGTTGTGTTTTTGTTTCCAAAAGTATGAGCTAGCGCCAAGTAAATTTGCCGATAAACCTACGAAGTCGTTTAGTTTTGTATTTGTACTATAACTACCATGGTTGGCATCGTGCATTACTGCAAAACCAATACAGGCCATTATATAACCGAGCGGAATGCACAACAACACATTGTACATAGCAGATAAATTGCCAAGCAGCATCAGTAAATAAATACCAATAGCACCGCCAATCAATAGAAAAGTTTTAATGTAAAGCCTCCAATCACCAGTTTTTTGGATATTGTTGTCTTTAAAATAAGCGTCCACACTCGTTTTCAAGCTTGTAAAAAAAGCATTGTCTTTGTTGTTGAATGTTACTTTTGCCATGTTTGTTTTATTGGGGGTAAATAGTAATCGTACAAAAATACACTAAATATAGTGTAAAACGGTCTAATTTAACTTAAAAGGTACGAACATCTCAAACATTGGGATGGCTGCGGTAAAGGTCTTTTTATTGTGAAGGTTTTCGAAAAGATAAGTGCCATGCATGTTTCCCATTTCTGTTCTTAAGTTACAGCCACTTACGTATTGGTAAGTGCTATCAGGATTTATAACTGGTTGTACACCAATAACACCTTCGCCCTCTACTTCTCTAGAACTGCTATCACTATCAAATATAAACCAATGCCTGCTCAGTAATTTTATTGGGAAAGAATTGTGATTTTCTATTGTCACTCTATAGGCAAACATATACTCATTACCCGCAGGGTTGCTATATTCTGCTTGGTAAAATGTTTCTACACTTATGTTCACTCCTTCCGATATTTTGCTTACCATACTATATTTTCTTTGAATTTTTATAGCCATTTTTCAATAGCCATTGCAATACTTTATCTCTATTATCGCCTTGCACTAATATCTCTCCATCTTTTACAGAGCCACCAGTACCACAACTTGTTTTTAGTTTTTTACCAATATCTTCTTTATCTGCTGTAGAGCCAACAAAGTTTTCAATTAAAGTTACGGTTTTACCACCTCTATGTTTTTTTTCTAATCGTATTTTTATTTTTTGTTCTTCGGGCAACAATGTTTCTTGCTCCGCATTATTCTCCTCTTCCAATTTAAAATTTGGATTTGTGGAGTAAACGAGTGGGCTATTTGATTTATTATTTTTTGACATGTTAAAGTTAGATTTTAGATGTTAGACATAAGACACAAGAAAATAAAATTACGATGCTTGATTTTTAGAAAAAGCTATAAATTTTCAGAGTCTATAAGTCTCCATGCGTGGGATTTAGGGGGCTTGCCTTCAAACTCAAATCCAAACTCACCGCCTGATGTATAACTGCACCACTGCTGATGTAATCCACACCTGTAGTAGCATAGCTTTCTATGTTTTCATAATTTATACCACCACTTGCTTCTGTTTCATATTTACCTCCAATTATTTTTAAAGCTTCTACAATCTTTTCTGGTGTAAAATTATCCAACATTATCCTATCTACTTTTCCAATCTGCATCACTTTTTTTACATCATCAATACTTCTTGTTTCCACTTCTATTTTAAGATGCATATTATTATTTTTTACATAATCATAAGCCTTGTTTATAGCATTTTCAATACCACCACTATAATCAATATGATTGTCCTTTAACATTATCATATCGTATAATCCGAACCGATGGTTTACTCCACCACCAATTTTCACTGCTTCTTTTTCTAATAAGCGAAAGTTGGGTGTTGTTTTTCTAGTATCAAGCAATTTTGTTTTGTAACCTTCCAATTTTTGCACGTACTTTTTGGTAAGTGTGGCAATACCGCTCATGCGTTGCATACTATTTAGCACAAGCCTTTCGCATTTTAAAATGGTATGCACTTTTGCCATTACTTCATAAGCTATTTCCCCAAATTTCATGTTATCGCCATCTTTTTTATGTGGCGTAAAAATAACATCGGGCTGCATAAAACGAAAAATAGTTTCTGCCACATGCATACCCGCAAGCACACCGTCTTGTTTTATTTTTAACACTGCTTTTCCTTCTGCATTTTCATCAATGCTAGAAAGGGTAGAGTGATCACCATCACCAATATCTTCCGTTAATGCATTTTTAATAAGTTCGTGTAGCGCTGTATCATAATTCATGGGTGTAAAGGTAAGAAAGTGGGTTTAAAAAGGAATGTTGAAACAAAATGAAGAGTTAGGGATTGCTGCATTTTGTAGTCAGTAAATTTTTGATAACAGGTTATAAAAACAATTTTATAATGACAAACCTTTCTATTGTTGGCTAAATGAATTATTTTCTAATGCTGCTGTTATTGCTTTAAGCATCACATTTTTGCATGATACCCTTATTTTAAAGCCATTATAAACTATACTTTGTTGATATTGTAGTGCTCGAATTTGTATAGATACAATTGTATTCGTATTACATTTTTATAAACCATTATCTATCTAATACATTTTATTACTGCAATTTACATTACTGCATTTACGTATAAATATGGCGAAAAGAACTTTTATTGTATAAAAACGCTTCCTTTTTACATACGTTTTTGCCCAATTTTAACGTTATTGATCCGTTAACATATAGTTTTAGGCTAATGAACCGGTAAATTCTAAGCTAAATGGGTAAAACTTGATTTGTGTGTAAAAATGACGATGCAGGCAACTTTTTACTAAAATAATTTGTCTATGTAATTTTGTATAAGGTTCTTATCTTTGCAAATCCCCGCTAATACAATTAAACACTAGTATTTAAATGTACAATTATGGCTAAACAACAAATTCTTCATTGCTCTTTCTGTGGTAGAAACAGAGACGAAGTAAAAATTTTGATAGCAGGGCAAGATGGGCATATTTGTGAAAGTTGTGTAGAGCATGCACAAGATATTATTGGTCAGGAGATTGGTGTGCCTGCTGAAGAACAAAAACCGCCATCTTCTTATAAGCTTACGATAAGAAAACCAATAGAAATAAAAAAATTTTTAGATGAATATGTGATAGGGCAAGATGATGCTAAAAAGATATTAGCCGTAGCCGTATATAATCATTATAAAAGGCTTAACCAGAAAACAGAAAATGATGTAGAAATAGAAAAGAGCAACATCATTATGGTAGGAGAAACTGGTACAGGAAAAACATTGCTCGCAAAAACAATTGCTCGAATGCTCAATGTACCCTTTGCCATAGTAGATGCTACGGTATTTACCGAAGCAGGATATGTAGGCGAAGATGTAGAGAGTATGTTAAGCCGATTGTTACAGGCTTGTAATTATGATGTAGCAGCAGCAGAAAAAGGGATCGTGTTTATAGATGAGATAGATAAAGTGGCTCGCAAAAGCGATAACCCAAGTATTACTAGAGATGTAAGTGGCGAGGGAGTGCAGCAGGGGTTATTAAAATTATTAGAAGGCAGCGATGTGTTGGTACCACCTCAAGGCGGACGTAAACATCCTGAGCAAAAGTTAGTAAAAGTAAATACACAAAATATTTTGTTTATCTGCGGCGGAGCATTTAGTGGTGTTGACAAAATTATTGCTCGCCGAGTAAATACCAATGCTATTGGATTTAACGTAAACAAAGGTTTGCAACAATTTCAAGAAGATAATTTATTACAATATATAAGCGCACCCGATTTAAAAACATTTGGTTTAATACCAGAGTTGCTAGGCCGCTTGCCTGTGGTTACTTATCTAAATCCCTTAGATGCAGAAACCCTCAGGAATATTCTTACAGAACCAAAAAACTCTTTGGTAAAACAGTTTAAAAAACTATTCGAAATAGAAGGTATTGCACTAAACTTTGAGCCAGAGGTTTTAGACTTTATGGTAGAAAAAGCATTGGAATATAAATTAGGTGCTCGTGGCCTTCGTAGTATTTGCGAAAGCATACTTACAGATGCTATGTATGAATTGCCAAGCCAAAAGGTAAAAACATTTGAAGTAACGCTTGACTACGCACAACGTAAATTTGGCACAAGCAAATTGAGTATGCTAAAGGTGGCATAAAGTAAATATACAAGTGTACAAATCCTAAAAAACCGGGGTTTGTGATGCAAAAAAATGCAGCCTATGTTAAGGCTGCATTTTTAATATCAATCAATAATAGGGTCTTATTATTTTAAAGCATATGCTTTAATAATATTTCCTACTACTACATATAACCTATCTGTAGCTTCATCTACCACGTATTGTGGAGTAGTATCGCTAAACGTAATTTTCTTTGATATTTCGCCTTTGTCTTTGTTAAACACAAGCAGGCCATTACCTTCTGGCATTTCGCTCAAGATATACAAATTGTCTTTTGTAGTTTGTGTAGCAAGGAATCTTTTTCTTGCAGTTCTGTATAGATCCCCACCAGCAGCTACCAAGGCATCACCTGTTGGGTTATCAGCTTCCACATGAATCATATTAGGACCTGTTCGTGTTGCAATAATATCGCCTTTTGCAAAAGAATTAGCTTGCATAGTTGAACCTGCAACACTCATGGCAGCACCTGCAAAACGCAACATTCTCTTTTTGCTATTTCCAATGTCTTTATAGTAATTATTATAGTTTACTTTGCCATCAGCTGTTTGTACAGCGGCTACGTTTTGGTTGGTACTTACTACTACCAATGCACCATTGTTACGAATATCTAATGTAGCTCTTTCTTCTTCTTCATTAAATTTTTTCAAATCAATATCCTCAGCAATAAGTTTGTAACTCACATCATTAAAATTAAATGAGTGTAATGTTCCTTTTGCAAATGCGTATACGATTTTATTTATATCGTCTGTTCCAAAAAAAGGAGTTCCTTTTATTTTAATGTCTTTATTCCATACATCCTTTCCTTTTTCATAAGTTAAAATATTGGCTCTCTCAGAAGTTACATACATTACCCCTTTATCTGTAGGTTCAGCCAATATTAAACCACCTTTTATTTTTTCGCTCCATTTATCTTTACCATCAAATGTTACCCAGGTAATAATGGTTTCATCATCTTTTTCAGCTTCTATAGCAGCAATACCTGCATTGGTATATTTTACTTGCGTAATGTTGCCTATGGTTGCATCTTTTTTCCATTTCATATTACCACCAGCATCCATTATATTAATACCCTTTTCGTTGTAAACAATATAGTCGTTGCCCATTGGCGCTATACCATTCAATGCATCTTTCATTTTAATGGCTTCTGCAAGTTGGCTATTCCCATCCGCTGTATTTAATTTGTCAATATATTTTTTATATCCAATAAACAAAGACTGAGCATCTGTACTCAAATATGCATCGTCCACATTATCGTCAAACTCTTTTTTCCATGCAAGTGTACCTGCTTTATTTATACAAAAAATATTTTTCTTGTTTACCAAAAGTAAGTTGCCACTTGCATCTACTTTTGGTGCTATGTTAAATGCAGAATTTATATTTGACTTTATGGCTCTTTTTAAGGCGCCAATACCGATACCACCTGTTTTTTCTTTTGCTAGTGCTACTGTCCATACTTCTTTTGCAGTTGCAAAATCTACAAACGATACTGATAAGAAACCGTCTTTTACGCTCTCAATCAATAATCCTTTCAATTCAGGAATGATAAGTGTGTTGCGTACTTTTATACCTTCTTCTTTGCTATCATACACAATTTTACCATCTTTGGTTTGTATAATTAGGGTATTTTTATTACTACCAATAGCAAGCATTTTTTGTCTTTCTATTTTAATAAATGGCGTGCCATCTAATACGGTAATATCATCTTCACTAAGCCCGAGTAGACTTTTGTTTTCCCAAATAACAGCTTTGGTTTCTGGGTCTATACCCATTAATTTTAAATCATTGCCAGTTATTAATTCGCCTGTAGAGGATTGAATTAAAAATTTGGTATTTGTAATTACGTTACCTGCGGAAATTTCGAAAAGAGGCTCTGTTTTTTGTGCAGAAACCACTTGTAAGCTAAGCAATACAGCTAAGCCAAGCACTAGTTTTTTCATAAGTAGTTTTTTAGTTTGAGGTTGCAAAAGTAAGGGTAGTTTTTACAATGAAGTGTTATTATTATCAACATTTTAAGCAACGCATATCTTGTATAATTATTGCTTACAGGTTAATATAATAAAGCGATTGTCATATCAAATATTCATCCATGTAATTTTACAGAGCAAAAAATAATAAATATGCCATTAAACACTTATGCACAAAAAAAATGATTACAATATCAGGGAAAAACTATTTCGGTTTTATCTATAAATGTATTCCCATTTATATGTACGCTGCCTATAATTATTTTGCTATCTCCACTTAAAAATGATGAATTGCTCAGCTGTATGGTTGTATAAACTAATTTTTATTGAATCTCCTTCACATTATTTTAGTTTATTGTCTTTTTTCATTTTACTTTTACGCAAAATAAAAATAATCATGGTTGATGTTATTTTAGGATTGCAATGGGGCGATGAAGGAAAAGGTAAAATAGTAGATTTTTTTGCTAAAGATTACGATGTTGTAGCAAGGTTTCAAGGTGGTCCAAATGCAGGACATACATTGTATGTAAACGATAAAAAAATTGTACTGCACCAAATACCAAGTGGTATTTTTCATGAAGACAAGGTAAATCTTATTGGGAATGGGGTGGTGCTAGATGCTATAACCCTACAAAAAGAATGTGAATCGGTTGCTGCCTTTGGAATTGACTATAAAAAGAACCTTTTCATTAGCGAACGTACACATCTTATACTGCCTACACATAGAGCCATTGATAAAGCGAGTGAGTTAAGTAAAGGAGTAGAAAAAATAGGTAGTACATTAAAAGGCATTGGACCTGCATATATGGATAAAACAGGGCGTAATGGTTTGCGGGTAGGTGATTTGTTGGATAAAAGTTTCACCTCACAATACATAAAACTTAGGCTTAAGCACCAGCGCTTATTGGATAATTTTAATTTTCAAGAAGATATTTCAGCATGGGAAGAAGAGTTTTTTGAATCATTAGAATTTTTGAAGACATTGAAAGTAGTAAATGGAGAATATTTTATAAACGAAAAAATAAGCAGCGGTAAAAAAGTGTTGGCAGAAGGTGCGCAAGGTAGTATGCTAGATGTGGACTTTGGTACTTTCCCGTTTGTTACAAGCAGTAGTACAATTACAGGTGGTGTATGCTCAGGTTTGGGTATTGCACCGCAAAAAATTAAAGAAGTAATTGGTATAACGAAAGCATATTGCACACGTGTAGGTAGTGGTCCTTTTCCTACAGAGTTGCACGATGATACTGGCGATTTTTTACGCAATACAGGAAATGAGTTTGGTAGTACTACTGGCCGACCACGAAGATGCGGTTGGATTGATCTAGTGGCCTTGCATTTTGCTTGTATGATAAATGGTGTTACACAGATAGTAATGACAAAGGCAGATATTTTAGATGGGTTGGAAAAATTGAAAGTTTGTAATGCCTATAACATAAATGGAGCGGAAACAGATAAAGTACCTTTTCAGATGAATAAAATGGATATTAAAGCCATCTATAAGTCATTTAAGGGATGGAATACTGATATTACGAAGGTAAAATCGTTTACTGATATGCCTACAGAAATGGAAACATACATAAAATACTTAAATGACTATCTCAAAATACCTGTAAAATACATTAGTAATGGACCAGGAAGAGACCAATTGGTAAATGTGTAAAAAATAATTTAAAAAAAGTGGTCAAAATATTTGGCTATTAAAAAAATCAGGTGAAATTTTACAGTGATAACAATAACTAACTATGGCAGTAAAAAAAGATATCCAAAAAAAGACTGTAACAAAAACAGCAACATCAAAACCAAAGGCTTCTAAAGCAAAAGATATTGATGAAGATAATGATTTAGATGTAGATGATGACATTGATGACGAAGATGTAAAACCTAAAAAGTCGGCTAAAGGAAAATCCAAAAAAGCAGCATCTGATGATGACGATGATGATATAGATATTGATGATGATTGGGAAAAAACCGAAGAGGAAGAAGATTGGGACAAAGATTTTGATGAGTTTGATGTGCCTTCGTCTAAATCTAAGAAAGTTGCAGGGAAAAAAGTAAAAGATGATGATGATGATTTAAAGTTGGAAGATGACTTTAAAGAGTTTGATAATTTTGATGACGAAGATGATGATGATTTTGGCGGCGGAAAAAGTGGCCGCTTTAATGACGATGATTATTAAACTAAATGAATAAATACGAACAAAATTTTATAGAATTAAAAATGAAAATGTTGAATTGGGCTAACCAGTTCAACATTTTTTGTTTATTAGACAATAATGGCTATAGCTTTGAAGAGCCATCATTCGAATGCTTGCTAGGCGTAGGCTGTAAGCAATCTTTTTCCTTCGCAGATAATAATAATTTTGCAGACCTACAATCTTTTTACAATAATAATCCTACTTGGCTTTTTGGGCATATTGGCTACAATGCTGTAGGTAATGCCTATTCTAAAAAAGGAGAAACAGATTTTGGAGATATGTTTTTCTTTGAGCCAGAAATTGTTTTAAAAATAGCTAACAATAAAATAGAAGTTGTAAATGCAAATATTGATGTAGCTGTCATTGTGGAGGAGATAAATAAAACAGAAGTGTTAGTGTCAGAAAAAAAAACGCCCTTCAATATTGTTGCATCGCTATCCAAAGAAAAATATAATGAAAAAATAAAACAGCTTCAACAGCATATTAAAAGAGGTGATTGTTATGAAATAAATTTTTGCCAGCAATTTTCTGCAGAAGATGCTATCATACATCCAATTGATATTTATAAAAAATTGATCCAACTTTCTCCTGCACCCTTTGGAGCACTTTATAAACTTAATGAAAATTATTGTTTATGCGCTAGCCCCGAAAGGTTTTTACAAAAAAAAGGAATAACCCTCATTTCTCAACCGATTAAAGGAACGAGTAGGAGAGATGCGGACAATGCAAAAGATACGGCCAACAAAAAACATTTAACAAATAGCAGCAAAGAAAAAAGTGAAAATGTAATGGTAGTAGATCTTGTGAGGAACGATATGAGCATGGTGTGCGAAAAAGGTTCCGTGAAAGTAACCGAACTTTTTGGTATTTATAGCTTTCCTCAAGTGCACCAAATGATAAGTACCATAGAAGGTATACTCGCAGCCGATAAAACGTTCATACAAGCGCTAGAAGCTTGCTTTCCTATGGGTTCTATGACTGGTGCGCCAAAGCAAAGGGTAATGCAATTAATAGAAAAATATGAGGATACCCAGCGTGGATTGTTTTCAGGGTCTATCGGTTATATAACACCTGATGGAGATTTTGATTTCAATGTTGTTATTCGTTCTATTTTTTATAATGAATCAAAAAAACATATTTCATTTTTTGCTGGCAGTGGTATTACTTATAACAGTAAGGCAGAAGAAGAATATGAAGAATGCATAGCCAAAGCAGCAGCAATGATAAAAGTGTTGGAAGAATAAAATTTGGTTTGATGTTAAGAATGTGTGTACGCTTAACATTACTTGCACCTAAAGAATCCACAACCCTAAAACTCGTAACCTGCCTACCGCAGTCAGCTCTACAACTATCTATTTCCTCTTCGATTTTTTTACCTTAGTAGGATATACGCTAATATTATCTGGCAGATCTCCATCACCTAAATATGCTTGTACACACTCATTTAATATTTGGTATTTCATAGAAAGAAACAATTGCATTTTATCTTCTGGTAAAATAAGTTCGTACTTACCGTTGGAGCCAATTTGATTATCAAAAAGTGGATTGTATCTATTAAAAGAAACAATATCCATGGCAATATTTTTGGCAATAATTACAGAATTATATTTTCCTGCTATTGTTTGTGTTTCTGCATGCTCCATTTCTTGCACAGTAATGGTAGGCTTATTGTTGTATGGGTTTACGGCTGTACCACCGCCTACACTTCTCGTATTCATGGCATAGCCAGCATTAACATTCTTCATACCTCCACTAGCTTCCATTACATAATGCGTGGCTATAAATTTTTTTACATGGTTCCTACTTTCTTCTGGTAAATAATATTGCAGTTGCCAAAAGTTTCTGCTACCACTTCTATTAATGGCTGAAAAAACCCTACCAGGCCCACCATTGTAAGCAGCTATTACTAGCAGCCAGTCTTTGGTCATTTTATAAAGTTGTAATAAATATCTAGCGGCTGCATGTGTACTTTTAAAATAATCTCTACGTTCATCTATCATTCCGTTTACAAGCAACCCATTTTCTCTTGCTGTGTAAGGCATAAACTGCCATGGCCCTCCTGCACCTACCCAGCTAGTGGCAGTTGTTTTGAGGTTACTTTCTATTACTGCTAAATATTTTAATTCTTTCGGAATACCGTATTGTGTAAGTATATTATCTATCAAATTAAAATGCGGCATGCACCAACCTTTCATACTCACTAAATATTTGCCATGTGCACGTAAATAGTCTTGCATGTATTTTTCTGCATTAGGATTTACTTGCGATGAATAGGGTGCTGTAGTATTGTATGTATATGCAGGAAACAAATTTTTGAAACCATACCTAGTAAGTTTACTAAAGTATTGCACTTTGTCCCTTTGAGGTACGGCTCTATTCTCTACAATTTCATTTATTATTTCATCTTGTTCTTTTTCATCTTGCACAATAGTATCCGTTATTACAATGCTACTATCTTGTGCATAAGCGTGCTGCACATGCATACATGCGAAAAATGAAAATAGAAAAAATATAAAATACCTTTTTTTCATATCGTTTTTAATACGCAAAAGCCGAAAAGCCCATTTTAGTGATGATACTTTTCGGCATTACTGTCTTCAAAATGAACTTAAGATTGCAATCTTGCTTGTTGTTCTTTTAACTGTTGCAACTTCATTTCTTGTAATCTTATTTCTTCAGCGGTTGTTGAATTTGCGGTCATATCTTTTTCTTTCATGCCGAGTTCTATCTCACTTTTTACATTATCTTTTGCGTCTTTAAATTCACGCATGCCTTTACCTACGCCACGCATAAGTTCAGGTATTTTTTTACCTCCAAAAAAAATTAATATAACTACTGCTATTAATATCATTTCAGGTACTCCTGGAGCTGATAATAAGAAAATATTATTTGTATACATATTTATATTTTTATATTACAAAGATAAAATAATTAGCTGTTATTTTATAGTTTAAATGTTAATCTTTAGATTCTTGTTTAGTTAACTCCACTCTTTTTCCTCCTTATCCTTTTGTTTATCAATTCTTGCACAAATAACGATGCTTATTTCAAATAGTAAAAGCAATGGTAGTGAAACAAGTATCTGGCTCGTCCAATCAGGAGAAGGAGTTATGATTGCGGCTGCAACTAAAATAATAATAAAAGCATATTTCCTTGTACTTCTTAAAAATTTAGCAGAAATGATGCCAATTTTTCCTAACACATATGCTACAATTGGCAATTCAAATGCAATGCCACAACCTAAAATTATATTATTAATGGTATCAATATAATCATCTAAGGTGGGTCTATAAATGTAAGTAGCAGTAGTTCCAAGTTTGAAATTGGCTAAAAAGTTAAAAGTAAATGGCGTAAGTAAGTAATAACCAAATGCCCCACCAATGAAAAAACACAACGAAACCCAAAAAATTGCTCCCCTCGAATACTTTAATTCTTTAGGAGATAATGCGGGTTTTATGAATCTCCAAATTTCAAAAATAAAATAAGGAAAAGTTACAATCAAACCTCCTATCATTGAAATGGAAAGAGCCGACATAAAAGGGCCACTAACTGTATTGCCCTGTAACTGCATATTTACAGGTGGCATGCACAAAGCTTCGCCTAAATGTATCCAGTGACTAAATTTGCAAAGTGCACTATAAGTGATAAAATTACTTCTAGCTGGTGCAGAAATAACATTATCAAAAACCCAGTCTATATTTATAAAGATGGCAATAATTGCTACTATCCAAACTGCTGCTGATCTAACTATATGCCAACGTAACGCTTCCAAATGATCTATAAAAGTCATTTCTTTTGTGTCTGAAGCGTTTCCTTCCGCTTTAAAACGAGCAAATATTGATTTTTTTTGTGTGGGTATCAATGTATTATTGTTGAGTTTTCACTTTTAGTAAATAAATAATAGACAACAAAATTACTATGTAAAAAGTTTTGAACAGTAATTATATTTTCTTTAATTGCTTTTTAAAGAGTAAAGAGGTTAAATAAAAAAAGCGAAACAATTTGTTTCGCTTTTAAAATATTTTTATAAAAATTAAGCCTCGCCTTTTTTCTTAAGACCAACAGCCATTCTTTTTTCTTTAATACGTGCGCTCTTACCACTTCTTTCACGTAAGAAATACAATTTAGCTCTTCTTACACGACCTACTTTGTTTAACACAATACTCTCAATATTTGGAGAATATATTGGAAACAAACGCTCTACACCTACACCGTCGCTTATTTTACGTACTGTAAAAGTGGCTGTAGAACCAACGCCTTGACGCTTAATTACATCGCCTTTAAAGCTTTGGATACGCTCTTTAGCGCCCTCTACAATTTTATAATTTACAGTAATGTTATCACCTGCCTTAAAGTTAGGAAGTGTTGGTACTGTGGTTAGTTGTTCGTGTATAAATGCTACTGCGTCCATGTCTATTCTTTTTTGGAGTGCAAATGTAGG
>JAYSWO010000137.1:0-5261 GCA_043717975.1 Ferruginibacter sp.
TGTAAATTTTCTTAATCATCTTTTATAAAAAAAAACTTCCAACTCAATAACAAGTTGGAAGTTTTTTTTATACCATGAAAATAGGTTTCATTATGTCTTTTACTTCCTCCACCTAAATGTTTCAATCAAATGATCTATATCTTTTTGTAAAAAATCAACCACAGGCTTTACTGAGTCTGCATTGGGCGATGCATAAAAATAGAGTGCGCCTCTAATAAAATTCTTTGTAGTATCTGTCATAAAAAACTGACGTTGTGTAGCCGCATTTCCTCCCAGTTTAAACAACAACCCAGAAATATTATTACCCGTTTTAAACAAACTGTCTTTTTTTGAAGTAGCCACATCTTCATTTTTATTTGTAAGGTTAAACGCATCATTTATCATCCTATCATATGCATTCACACCAAGGGAATCTTTGTATTTTCCATCTCCAATTTTTACTTTGTACAATGCTTTTCCGCCTACCGCTTTGTAACTCAAAAATATTTTTGCATTAAAATTGGTAAAATCAATATTGCGCCAATATTCATTTTCTGGATTGGCATCAAAGTAAGTACTGTCCTTTATAATTTTTGCATACGTAGGGTACTCAAAACTATAAGGCATGTTTGGTTCGTCAAACAATACATATTTTTTTTCAGGAAAATCAATATTAAAGTAACCTGTTTTTTTTGAGGTATAAGTGCTGTTACAAGCTACTACAAAAAAGACAATGGCCGTAAAAAGCAATAAGTGTGTGTGGAAAAAACGCATGGCAATTTATTAAAAATGAAAAGCATTATTACAACTTTTCTTTTATTAAAATCTTTACTTTATCTATTCTATTTTTATTTATTTCTAGTGGAATAAAACTAAAATCTCCACTTTCAAAAACAGTATTTGCTTGAGGAAATTCACCAGCAATTTCTAATACCAAGCCTGCCACCGAATCACTCTCACCTCGTATATCATCAAATATATTTACAGGCAACCCCATTGCTTTACAGGCATCATTTATCATAAATTTACCTTCAAAAATATATGTATGATCATCTATTTTTTTATTGATGCTTTCCTCGTCATCAAACTCATCTTTTATTTCTCCGATAATCTCTTCCATTATATCTTCCAATGTTACAATACCTGCTGTACCACCAAATTCATCTACCACTACCGCAAAGTGTATTCTTTTTGCCCTAAACTCTTGCAACAAATCTTCTATCCATTTTTGCTCATGTACAAAAAAAGGTGTGCGTACAAGTGTGTGCCAATCGTAGCTCGCAGGCTCATGTATGTGTGCAAGTAAATCTTTGGTATGCAACATTCCTACTATTTCATCTAAATTGTTTTTATAAACTGGCAAGCGAGAGTAATGTAATTCTTCTACTGTATTTATTAAGTCTTGCATAGATGTCTGAAGCTCTACCCCACTTACATCTAGCCTTGTGCGCATTATTTGTTTTACAGGTGTATTGCCAAATTTTCGAATACCCTTTAATATCTGCTTCTCCTCCATGGTGGCTTCATTGTCTGGCAATAGATCAATGGCATTGTCTAAACTCCTATCATCTGGATTGTCGTTTTTATCCCTTGTAAATTTTTTTTCCAATCGTTCTCCAAACTTTACCAATCGTTTACTTACCAAATAAAATACGCTATTAAAAATTTCTATTACCAAAGATGCAGAAGCTGCAAAACCAATTTTATGGTGTGTAGCCCATACTTTTGGCAGTACTATAGCAAAAAGTAATAATAAGAACCCTATAGAACCTAGCTTAATAAGAAAGAGCCAAAAAAACCAAATACTGTATTTTGAAAACCAATCGTCTATTAAAATATTTGCAATAAGTATAATGCCCATGTTTACTAAAATGCTAGTAACATGCATAGATGCCAACAGTGTTTTTGGTTGTTCTAGCAAAGTAACGATTCTTCTAAAAGATGGTTGCTGCCTAGTTTTTAGCACATTTATATCTTTTTGTGTAAGTGAAAAAAATGCCACTTCGCTACCAGCTACCAAAAAAGAAATGAGGAACAACAATACAGCAATAAATATAAGCACGCCTGTAACAGCAGGCATGATGGTGAGTATTTGTAATGGCAGAAAAAAAGCTGCCAACCCCGAATGATAATCCAAAACTAAAATTTTAAATGAGCAAATTCATTTTGCAAAATGGCAAAATTATTTTATTAAAACGGCAAGCGTTCATTACCGCTGTCATCCACAGGTGGTGGTGCCTCATCATCTGTAAAAGTAGGATCCTCATCTGCACCTACTGGAGTACCATCGTTGCGTTTATCTAGCATTATCAAATTATCGCCTACTATTTCTGTCGCAAATTTTTTGTTGCCTTCTTTATCTTCCCAGCTTCTTGTTTTCAAACGCCCTTCTACATATACCAAACTACCTTTGTGTAAATATTTATTGGCCAGCTCTGCAAGGCCACGCCATAGTACAATGGTATGCCATTCCGTTTGCGATAAAAGCCTACCACTTCTATCCTTGTATGATTCAGTAGTAGCAAGCGAAAATTTTGCAACAGCAATATTTCCTTCTAAAAATTGCATTTCAGGATCTTTTCCAAGATTACCAATTAGCATTACTCTATTTACTCCTCTCATAAGAATCGTGTTAAAAAAAATTAATAAGGTCGGTTGTTTGTGCAAATAACCGTAAAACCGATTTTAAAGATACATTTATTTTGCAAAAAAATGGTTGAAATGCATACCAATACCTGTAAATTAAATTACTAGTGCCTCATTCTACTAAACAATTACTCACCATATCTTGTTTGCTTCAAAGTAGTTTGTTATAAATCTAGGAAAGGCCATTTCTTTTAGTTCATTTTTATTTACCGGCACGTATACATTATTTTGTAAAGGAGTATTCAATTCTACATGTAGAAAAACGCCTTCAATTGTTTGATGAGTGAGTTGTTGTTTGTAAAAAATGGAACAGTGTTTTAAAGTTGATTTTTCCCCAACCACATCAAAATAGGCTTTAGAATGTAAAAAATCACCAATTTCTACCTTTTGTGCTTGCTCCACCAATATGAATTCCCATAAATTTTGCCAAATGTCCTTTTCATGTCGTTTTCTAACATAAAATTTATTGCCAAAATTAGTGATGATGTAGTAGAAATAACGCTTTTTCTTTGCCAGCTTCTTGCCTTTTACCGGTAAGTTTTGCACTTCTTTTTTCTTAAAAGCTACACAGTTTTTTTTTAAAACACAGGTACTACATAAGGGTATCTGCGGCTTACAAATGGTAGCGCCAAAATCCATAATGGCCTGGTTATACAATGCAGGAGATGCACTATCCAATAAGCTTTGCGCCAATTCAGAAAAATATTTTTTTCCATCTGTATTATCAATAGGCTTGTCTATGCCGAAATAACGGGCTAGTACTCTAAGTACATTTCCATCTACCACCGCATATGGCAAATCATATGCAAAAGACGCAATAGCTGATGCTGTATATGGCCCAACACCTTTTAGCTCTAAAATACTTTCATAAGTATTAGGAAATTTCCCATCTAGCTCAAAAGCTATAAAACGGGCAGAAGCTATTAAATTCTTACACCTGCTATAATATCCAAGCCCTTCCCAGAGTTTAAACACTGAATTTTCTTCGGCGTTTGCCAATTTTTCTACTGTTGGATATTTGATAATGAATTTGTTGTAATAATCTAGTCCTTGAGCTACTCTTGTTTGTTGCAAAATAATTTCGCTTAGCCATATCCTGTAAGGGTTACGCTCTTCTTTCCATGGCATTGTTCTCACATTGTCATATTTATGCCAAAACAGTAAATTTTTTGTGAAATATGATGTAATTGTTAATTTTTTCATGTACCCTTGCAAAAGTATATGAATATGATTTACCCCGAAATTATATTATATATTAAGTTTTTTAATATATCTTTGAATAACAATAATTTTTATTATGAGAAAGGTTGATTTAATCAATAAAATATCAGACAAAACTGGTATCCCCAAAGTTGATGTTTTGGTAACTTTAGAAACAATGTTTAAAGAAGTAAAATCTTCTTTGGCATCAGGCGAAAATCTTTATATACGTGGCTTTGGTAGCTTTATCGTTAAAAAACGAGCGGCTAAAATTGGTAGAAATATAAAGAAAAATGTAGCCGTAGCTATACCTGCTCATTTTATTCCTGCATTTAAACCTGCAAAGGAATTTATGAAGGATGTAAAGAATGCAGATATTAAAGTAGAACCAAAAGTTGAAAAGGATACCGACGACTAGTGTACCTTTGCAGCTTAAATGACTACATTGAAAAAACAATATATCCTTGCGGGAGCGGGCTTAGTTCTTGTATCTATACTTTTCTTTTTTGGAAGAACCACATCTAATAAAAAAGAAGTAGCCAATACCAACGAAAAGAAAATCCCAGAAAAAATATTTGATATAGTACAATTCATTGCTCAGGAAAAGGCAAAGCTTTCTCCTGAAAGGATTGTATTGTTATCCAATATTGAAAATAGCATTAGTAGAGGAGACGTACTTTCTCAACAAATTAAAGCCAATGAAGCGCTCGCAAATTTTTGGAAAGACAGTGTAAAACTGTATGAACCCTATGCTTTTTATACTTCTTCTGCATCTAAGTTGGTAAATTCAGAAAAAAACCTCACCTTTGCAGCCCGAATATTTTTAGAGAATTTAAGAGGGGAAAAGGATGAAGCCAAATTAGCTTGGGAAACAAAGGAAGCCATTGACTTATTTGAAAGGGCCATAAAGCTCAATCCAAATAACGATGATTTGAGAATAGGGTTAGGAAGCGCATACATTTACGGCAAAGGCCGAAATGGAAATCCCGCAGAAACCATGCAAGGAATACTTGAATTAGTAAACGTTGTAAAAAAAGATTCTACCAATATGAAAGCCCAATTAATGGTGGGGGTTGGTGGTTTGGTTTCAGGGCAATTTGACAAAGCAATAGTGCGACTGCAAAAAGTAGTAGCTGCACAACCTAACAATGCAGAAGCAGTAGCTTATTTAGCCGATGCTTATGCAGGCAAAGGAAATAAAGCCGAAGCTATTAAATGGTACACGGTAAGCAAGCGCCTTCTTAACGACCCACATTATACCGAAGAGGTAGATGCAAGAATAAAAACATTGAGGTAAAATTTTATTTTTACTAAATAGAATTTTATTACAAATGGATTAAAATAAAATAACGAACTGTAGCAATACAATATTTATTTATAAAAATTATTTATTAAACACAAAAAAGAACAGATATGCCTTGTGGTAAAAAGAGAAA
>JAYSWO010000138.1:0-13481 GCA_043717975.1 Ferruginibacter sp.
CTATAAACTGCGCAAAGGTAAATACTTGAACATTGAGCGTTGAGTATTGTTTATTGAACATTTTTAGTTTGAAAGTAATAATGTTCAATGTTCAACATATAATTTTCAATATTCAAATAGAAAACTCACCATTATAATTGTATCCATCACAGATTTGCTCGTTTAACCTCGATACAATAAATTTGCTCAAATTCTTAGAGACCCAAGTCTTTATACTGAATAATGAATACTAAATACTTAATACTAATTTACTAAATACTCAATACTATATGCGTCAAATAGCGTTTAGAGAAGCACTCAGAGAAGCCATGCAAGAAGAAATGAGAGCCGATGAAAGGGTGTACTTAATGGGGGAAGAAGTGGCTGAATACAATGGTGCTTACAAAGTGAGCCAAGGCATGTTGGAAGAGTTTGGCGAAAAAAGGATAATCGATACACCTATTGCTGAGCTTGGTTTTACCGCTATTGCTGTTGGATCTGCGCAAAATGGTTTGCGTCCTATTGTGGAATATATGACCTGGAATTTTGCGGTTTTAGCATTGGATCAGATTTTAAATACGGCCTCTAAAATGCTGGCCATGAGTGGCGGGCAGGTTGGTTGCCCCATTGTATTTAGAGGCGCCAATGGCAGTGCAGGACAGCTTGGAGCACAGCATAGTACTGCATTTGAAAGCATGTATGCAAACATTCCTGGTTTAAAAGTAATATCCGTGAGCAATCCATACGATGCAAAAGGTTTGTTGAAAGCCGCTATTCGTGATGATGACCCGGTGGTTTTTATGGAGAGTGAAGTGATGTATGGTGACAAAGGTGAAGTGCCAGAAGGAGAATATGTATTACCAATTGGAAAATGTTTTATAAAAAGGCCAGGGAAAGATGTAACGATTGTTTCTTTTAATAAAATGATGAAAGTAGCACTTGGTGCTGCCGAAGAATTAGCAAAAGATGGTATAGAAGCAGAAGTAATTGATGTGGCTACTATTCGTCCACTAGATTGGTTTACCATTTTGGAAAGTGTGAAAAAAACAAATCGCTTGGTAATAGTAGAAGAGCAATGGCCGTTTGCATCCGTAAGTTCTGAAATAGCTTACCGTATACAAAAAGAAGGCTTTGATTATTTAGACGCTCCTATTCGTCGCATTACTTCTATAGATGCCCCAATGCATTATGCACCCAATCTTGTAGCAGCGTATCTGCCCAATGTTGGCCGAACAGTGGCTTTGGTAAAAGAAGTAATGTATGCAAAAAAATAAATGAAAACCCGAAATGAACGTTTCGGGTTTTTTGTGTAAGCGTTATTGCCATAAAAGTTGCACTATTTATTTGTGCTAATAATGTCTTCTTTTTTAACTACCACTTTTTCTTCGATGCAAATCATATTTCCATCCGCATCTTTTTCTAAAGGTTGTAAATATTGTAGGATATTATTTGCTCTTCATAAAACAGGATTTGGCAGGCAACCCGAAGGAGTAGCAATAAAATTATTTATTGTGTTTGTTCCTGCATTTCCCTTTGTTGTCCAACTTGAAAATAATAGGAAGCTGATATAGATGATTTTTTTTCATGTTTATTATTATCTATTATAGTATTTTAGGTAACTTTTATAATCCATAGATACAATAGCTTACTTTGGTTTAGCTAATACTGCCAATAGTGTAGCGTTATTGACAATAGCTACCTAACACTCTTACTACCCCACCACTTGCTGGAGTGGCTCTAAAGCCTACACCTAAGGTAACATAGCTAGCAGAATACGTAGCATTTGCATTACCATTTACCGTATAATTATTTGAAACACTTATTTGATATTTTGCTCCATACATGCCAGTGCCTGTAGAGAGAGTAGATAAACTCAGGAATAAATTATCTGGAGCTAAAAATGATGTAAGGGTTGTATTATTATCTATGGTGTTTCGCATTCTTGTATATTGACCAGTACTAAAAGTTGTACGCAAGCATCCAATATTTGCCATATAACTTAAATAATTATTCATCTGCGGTGAATAAGATGCTCCATTTGCATCTTGACATGCAGGAGCAGAATAAGGAAATGTACAACCATTATTTTGACCAGGATTTCCACATCTTATATAAGGGTCCGCAGGGGTATCCTGCACAAAATCCCCTGCTGTTGTTCCGTTAGTTCCATCAACAAGTTCATCAGTGCCTGGGTCTGATGCCGTATGCCCTGTTCCCTTAAATGTATGGCTTAAACCCAATGAATGCCCCATTTCATGTATAAAAGTTCTTCTAGTACCAAATCCCAATTTTTTTATTACCATATAATAAGAAGGGGTACCAGGAGCCCAACCAAATATGCCGTCAGGAATTGAATCAACAATAAAAACATTGAAAGCACCAGACCTTAATTCATTTGTATAATCTCGGCTCCTTGCTGGATTATTATTTGCTGTACTATTCCTAAATTCAAAACCTACTATTGAAAAACATATATCCCCTATATTGTAAACACTATCAGTAAATCGTATTTCATTTTTTACTTCTTCCTCAGTCATAGCCTGATTGCTGCCATCATCATTAGCATAAATAATTAAGTTCATTTTTATCACTTTTGTACCGGGGAGCATTCGCATATTTTGAGGTTGTATTAGTTTAAGATGATCATATAATGATGATTTAGTAGCACACTCATTGGGTATCATCTGAGCATATGTAAAACAACTAATTAATAAGAAACAAAATAAAAAGCAATATTTCATAACATTATTTTTTTTCTTTTAGTAAATCAATTTCTTTTTTCAATTCTATCACATACAAACTTAACTCCTCTATCTTCTCCAACATTTTTCTTTGTATTTCTCCTAAGTGTTGTCCGTCTTTTTCAACTTCTGCTGCCGAAGGAATATTGGGTAAATGTTTATTTTCATTCACATATTTTTCCAATTCCTCTAACGAAAGTTTTTTATAAGTATTTTCAAAAACATAATCAGGCCAAGCTGACTTTAGTTGTACACGTACTTCTTCACTAATAATTTTACCAAATACTTTTAGTTTATATCCTGCACCTAAACTATTATTCTCTGCACCTAAGTTACCGCTTCCAAGGCTTACAGTACCATCGTTTGTTATTGACATCTTTTCAAATAATCCATTGTACTGCCCTGCTATTGAATTTACATTAGTGCTAGCAATTATAATTCTACCATTAGACGGGTCTGCCCCAATGTAACCTGCACCACCATTACCTATCATAATGCTACCAGCATTATAGTAAGTATTAAAACCGATACCAGGGTAGCTACTTTGTACGGATACACCGGTGGAGTTACCGCCAAAAATTGCATTGGTGTTACCTACAATTTTGTTTACAACCAAGCCTGCTGTTGTAGGATTATTTGTACCTATACCTACATTACCAGTAGCATCTACAGTAAGCATATTAACATTACTACCATACCTATATAAATTTGCCTTACCCGCATCTGCATACCAGTTCCAACCACCGTACCCATTGGCAGATCTATCTTGAAATTGAAACCCAGCATTACTAAACTTTGATATGAAAGCACCATAAGTAGCTACATTTCCATTTATATTTATTTTTTCGCTGTAATCATTTGTACCAATACCTATATTTTCTGTAACGTCATCTACATCAATAACAATAGAATTAGATGGTACATATTTTAGTTTAAAATTTTCATCAGTATTTGTACCAATATCCCATTTATTTACACCACTAGTTTTAAACCTTATCACTGCTGCATTAAAAGTGCCATTTCTATTTAACCTTAGTACCGCATTATCCCCAGTGCTTGCATTTAATTCAATATCGGCAGTACCAGTTGTTGGTTTTATTTCTAACATAGAGCCTGGACTGATAGTACCAATACCAATCTTTGTACCATCATTGTATAAATTAGAAGTGGAAATAAATCCTGTACCATTGTGCCTTAGTGTATTGCCTACAGCACCTGGGGGTAAAAAAGATGCAGACTTATCTGACCAAGTTGCCAACCCTGTAGCATCACTTTCTAATAGTTTACCTACACCCGGTGTGCCACCACTTATTTTAATTTGTCCGTTAATATCTAATTTGGTAAGTGGATTTATATTGCCAATACCTACATTGCCTATATCATTTATAGAAATACGTTCCACAAGACCAGAAGGTGTTGGACTGCCAAATGTAGAAAAACCCATTCTAAAAGTTTGTGCAAATGTGTTGCCTGTTGTTATTATAGACCCAGAATAGGAATTGCCACTTTTAAAAAACATACCTGTTTTTACATCTGAACCAGTAGATGGGTTATGCAAAAGCAATAAGGCACTGTCTGCTCTTTTTACCTGTAGTCTAGTATCTGTAGGGGCTGTTTCTCCAATACCCACATTTTGTGCAAATGTTGTTGCTGAAAATAATACAGCCAATAGTGTGATTAATTGTTTCATTTGTTTTGTAATTTTATTTTTCTAAAAATGATTATGTATTTATTAATAGCCTTTTTTATAATTTCTTTCTCTAAAAGTCCATATACATTACTCGTTACTTATTTCAATGGGACGTTTCGATTTGTGAGATGCCAAACAATGGGTCGGAATTAAATGCTTATTTATTCACCTACTTTTAACAATGTCATTTGGGAGTCTGCAGACCAATTATCTAATACAACGCCACTAGGAACAGTAGACATGCTAACCTGATATGCAAAAGTTAGCTTTTCATTTTTTTGTAAGTAAATAATTCTATTTCCAGAGGGTTTTAAAGGGATAGATTGTGCCCCACTACACCCTGATTGACCGTTAACTATATACCATCTAAAACTGCCAGCCGAAATGAATTGAATTTGTCTCGTTTTACTATACAACCACACAGATGCACCATTATCTAGATATTGAATCGTACAACCATTGGTCTTAAATACTGGATAAGTGTCTGCTTCTAGGGTTACTAAATAATATCCATCCGATGGTACCGTATATTCAAAGGTTGGATTAATGATTAGTTGGTTTCTTATAGCACTCACGTAACCAGAATTTGGTGAAGAATAAAACTCTTTTGTAAATGAGTTCCAAATCCCATTTTCCCGATACTCTAATTTATTATCATTAGCTGAATTTAATCTCAGTGTACCGTTTAGTACGTTTGTTGTATTACCGATTTGAATACCCTTACTAACCGACAAATCTCCTGTAATAGATGTATTTCCTACTATTGCAGCACTTCCATTTAAAGTTGTTGTTCCTGTAATAGATGTATTTCCATTTACTGCCAGTTTAGAAGATGGATTTATAACTCCAATACCAACATTACCACCATCTAGAATACTTACTCTTTCTACTAAATCATTAGTACTATCACCACCGTATGTAAACAGCCCCATTCTAAAAGTAAAACCACTACCAATAGTTGCTAATCCGCCAGAGTAAGCACTACCCGATTTAAAATATAAACTAGATTTTATATTATTACCCAATTGTGTAGCATTCTGCAAAATCAAAACAGCACTATCAGCAGACTTTACTTGTAATTTACTTTCGGCTGGAGTGGTTTCTCCAATGCCTACATTTTGTGCAAATGCTGTAGCAGAATAAAGAATTGCGATAAGTGTTGATAATTTTTTCATTTAAAAAAATTTTTTTTATTGGACAAATTTGAAGTGCCATTTAGCTATACTGATTTTAATTTATTTTATACCCCTGAAACCTTGTTTTTCTATCAACTCCTATACTACCTGCATTACTAATATTTAAACTTGCTGTACTAGTTTGATAAAATTGCACTTCTACTTTTTGCCCTACAGTCAATGAGGTGGTAGCAGATACCGATAAACTTTTTTCTGTGCTTGCACTAGCATTGTTTTCTCTAGTTTCATAACTCCTAATAATGTTTTGTGTAGCATCTCTTACCACTATTCTTAGGGCTACATTTCCTAAACTTGGTAAAGCAAACATTACCGTACTTTCAAAATGATAGGTGGCTGCTTCGGGTGCAGTAAATACGGAGGCTGAAATATTAGCTATTCCTAATTCTTCAGGTTCGCCAAAAGTTATTTTTGTAAATGTAAAACTAGGTATGGTTTGTACAGCCCCAGGTAAAAAGTAAGTGCCAAAAGCAATTTTTGCAGGTACAGGTATCACTTTCCAACTTGCATTGCCTACTGCATCGCTGGTAAGTACTTTATTAATGGCAGGTAAACCACCTCTTATTTTTATGGTACCATTAATGTCAAATGTGCTTGTAGGAAAAAATGTATTTATACCCGTTTTACCAATTGTGGGTGGAGTGGTGGATTCACTTACAATACAAATTTTTGCAGAACCACTATCTATGGCAGCATTGAATTGCCATACTCTTAAATAATAAGTGGCACCTGCTATTAAATCATCCATTTGTAATTGAGGGTAATTTTCTGGTCCATCATCATCATTGCACCATTGGTTGCTATAAAAGAAAGTACAACTTTCTGCATCATATACTGCTGCTGCTAAGTCATGAGAAATCGTATATGCTTTGTCAAAAAGAATAGCACAATTATTGTTGATGGCAGTAAATTTATACCATACATCTTTATTAGTACCATTAAAACCACCACAGCTTGGGTTTGATGTTTGACCTGTACCAAAAGTAGCATTAGTCCATTTATAAATTGTGGTGGGCACACAATTAGCTGCCGATATCACAGAAATATTAATAGCACCACAAGGCACATCATTTACAGGTGCTTGTGCAAAAAGCAAAGTGGGGATTAGTGTAAATATGGTAGCTAGTTTTTTCATTTTAAAAATGTAAGATTGAAATGCTCCGTATTGTTTGGAACGAATTGTTTCATTGGTTTTAAATTTTAATAATGAATAATGATTCTACCTCCTCTACCTGAGCTACCATAAAACATATCTGCAGCACCACCACAGCCTTGGCATGTTGAATAAGGGTAAGCATATAAATTTTGATTTACACCTGTGCCTACTACAGAATACCCACCTTTAGGTGCAGATAAATTCATGAAAGGAGTGCTGCCACCATCTCCAAATTGAAAAATTCTACAAAAATCTGTTGCATTTATTTGAGCGTAACTTATTTTAGTTATACCTGGCTCTCCACCAATGTATACAATTGCTTTATTATACAGATTAGCAGAAGCAGTACCCTCACCACCTGATACATTTAATACATTTGCAGTGGAAAATGAAAATAAATTAGTCTTATCTCCACCATTACCACCAAATGCGGTTATAGAATTACCATTAAATGAAAAAATGGTACTGCCACCAATTACACTATTTGAGCTTAATGTAGCATGATACCCGCCTGCCCCTACTGTAATACTAGCTAAACCGCTAGGTGTTACAGGAATCTTTGCAGTTACATACCCACCGCCACCACCGCCTGTAGCAAAGCCACCACCACCACCACCTGCCCAGCACTCTACTAAAAGCTCTGTAACCCCTGCTGGTACTTGCCAGCTACTAGTACAGTTGTCATTACCAGCTACTGTAGTAATATTTCCACAGTCTATAACATAAATGTTTTTATAATTTGAAATATCGCCCCATACAGCATTATTACTAGCATCTTTCATTAAAACTTGATTGGCTAAACCTGCATTGCCATTCAATTTCAATTGACCAGAGATATTTGCATTGCCTGCTACATCTAATTTTTCTTTTGCAGAATCCACACCAATACCAACGCTTCCGGTTTTAAAAGTAAACGAGCTTGCTTTCATTACCAGTCTATCATCTTTATCTTGCTCACCTACTGTTACAAAATTGCCATCACCAAATTTTATGAGATTTTGTTTGGTACCATTCAGAGGAATTACAGCATTTTTACCTACTCTAATAATGCTATCTACCTGTAATTTTTCATCGGGGGTGGCAATGCCTATTCCCACATTTTGTGCAATCACCTGCACATTAAAAAAAAATGCAACGATGCTAAAAAATTGTTTCATTGTTTCTATTTAATATTTATTTCTACGTAAAAAAAATTATTTAATAAGGTTTAGCTTTTTAGATATCGTTATAAAAGGACAGTCAATTTTTAACAGGATAGTGGATTGAATTATTTGACTTATATCAATAGCATTATTGCCAGATAATAGTTTTACTCTTTTTAAAACTTCACCATCTACATTTTGCAAAGTGGCTATCATTTTTTCTGATGATGGATAGGGGATATAAATTTTTATCCAATCAGCATGGTTTTGTGTTTCTACTTGAATGGAAATTTCTGAGGTCATCAGTTTTAAATATTATAATAAAACTACATAGCGTGCGCATGAGGCTACCAACCCAATAAGAGTATGGAGCTATTAAAAAAGAATTCGGTATTTGTAAATGAGAATTCGGTTAGCCTAACTTAATTCTTTGCAAAAAATCTGTTTTTCTTCTGCGGCTTATTTCTACCCTATGCCCGTGCTGTAGTAGCACATAATCGCCATCATTACTTTTTACGGCTTCAATGTATTGCAGGTTTATAAGATGAGATTGGTGTACCCTATAAAAATTATGTATCGTTAGTTGCTCTTCAAATTCTTTCAACGTTTTGCTCACAACTATTTTGGGCCGGTTGGTAAAATAAAAATGAGAATAATTGTTATTGGCTTCTATGCGTACAATATCATTTACATTTACGAGTAGCATTTCATGAGAGGTAGTAAGATTAATTTTGGGGACAATAGTAGTTTTGGTATCTTCTTTTGCCAATTTTCTTTCTGCACATTTTTGCAATGCATCGTACACATCTTGTGGGGAAAGCGGTTTTACCAAATAATCTGTAGCAGCGGCTTTAAGTGCAGGCAGTGCATATTTTTCATGTGCAGTGGTAAATATTACATGAAATTTTCGTTCAGGAAAGTGTTTAAGCAAATCAAGCCCTGTCATTTCAGGCATTTCTACATCTAAAAACAAAATATCAGGCTGTAAAAATTCTATTTCATCTATAGCTTTACTAGTACTAATGTTGCTACCGCATATGATTACTTGCTGTGCAAATTTCTTTTTAAGCATAGCTGCCAACGCATCCACAGCATTTTGTTCATCATCTACAATATAGCATTTAAGCATTGTTAATGGTTTGTAAAGGTAAAGTTAGGGTTACGGTTGTTCCAGTAGGCATTCCTTTCTCTTTTTTATCTTTTATTGTTACACCTGCAAAAAGTTTGGTTGTTTCCATAAGCCTATCTATTCTTTGCTGCGTAATGCCAATGCCCAGCGATTTTTTTTCAGTTGAAATAGGGTCTGCTTTTTCTTGCCTTCCCACACCATCATCATCTATGACACAAATAAGTTGCCCATCGTTTTTTATAATCGAAACCATTAGATTTCCTTTTGTTTTCATTTTATTTAATCCATGCCAAATAGCATTTTCAATAAATGGTTGCATCAGTAATGGCGGTATGGCTACGTTTTGTACATCTACGTTTTCACTTACTTTTATGGTATAATCAAAACGAGCATTGCTACGCCTATGTTCTAGTTCAATATAGAGTTTCATTACTTCTATTTCTTCGGAAAGGGGTATGGTTTCCTTTCTGGAATTTTCCAAGATGGCCCTAATCAGTTTGGCAAATCTGGCCAAATATTCGGCCGCATCTTCTTCCTTATTCTCCCAGATATATTTTTGTATAGAGTTTAGACTATTAAAAATAAAATGAGGATTCATTTGGCTTCTAAACATTTTTGTTTCTAGCTCAGCCATGGCTTTGTTTACAGCCGTTTTTTGCTTTTCTTTTTGCCTGATAGCTGCTATACGCCTGCGTGCTATGTACACAACCGCACAGATAAAAAGTAAACCAAGTACTGGCCAAAACCACCAGCGTTGCCAAAAGGCAGGGGTAATATTAAAACCAAAAAAAGCAATTTCACTCTTTATATTCGTTTGCTTGTTTAATGCATATACTGCAAAACGATATTTGCCATGCTGTAAATTATTATACGATATGCTTCTATTATTGCTTGCATTTATAAAATCATTTTCAAGCCCTTCTAACTTGTACCAATATTCTATTTTTTCTGGGTAATTGTATTCTATAGCAGCAAAGTCAAACCCAATTTGATTATCATTGTATTTTAATTTTATTGGATTGCTAATGCTATCATTTTCTACAAAAAAAGTTCCTTCCTTTGTTTTATAAGAAATAATATTAAGTAGTGGCTTTGTAGTAATTGGCTTTACAAAATCAGTAGCATTAAAAATAGTAAAACCAGCTTCGTGCCCTAGTAATACATCGTTATCATTAATTGATAAATGTTGATTATAACAAAAAACATCGCTACCGGGGCTTAATTTTGTACTTATCAATTTCTTTGTAACTGTATTAAAATAAAAAACATCTGCATTGCCCCTAGCCCAAATATTGTGTGCTTTATCTTGTACAATAGAATATATGTAGGTAGATTTTAAACCATTAGTAGCATCATAATTTATAAATTTATTTTGAGAGGGGATATAACAACTCAACCCCGACATATTACCTACCCATATTGAGTCTTGTGAAATTATTCCTATGCTACTGCATCTATTTAAAGTAGAAAATGTACTGTTTACATTTTGCCGATGTGGAGTATATTTTTTTGTTGTAATATCAAAACTAAATAAACCATATTTGCCATTAGCCAACCATATTTTATTGTCTGTAGCTATTTCCAAATCCGAAACCGGAAATCTACTACCAAAAGCATTCTTCTCTACGTCAGAACCCGTAAATGTGGATTGAAATACTGACGCAGTATTGGTATTTGTATTTACGAAAATTAAACCATTGTCAGCACCTGCCCATAGATTTCCATTAGCATCTTCTTGCAAGCATTTTATATTATCTGCTAAATGTATTGTTTTAAAAATGCCATGTTTCTCACTAAAAAAATCAATGGCAGAATCTCTTGCTGCAATGATGGTATTCGTAAATTTCGAAGAAATAATATCTGAGTATACTTTTCCTTTCCCCGTTTTATTGGTATTCCATTCTTGCAAAATTTGCTGTGTTGCTCTATTGTAAAGAAGGACACCATTATAAGGCTGTTGTGGAATAAGCCAAATTTTTGAATCATCTAAAGTACTATTGGCAATCACTTTTTTAACCAATGGTAAATTTTCTTTAGACAATAATGAAGTAATATAAAAAGATTGTTGCTGCTGGTTATCAAGATTGAGTTGATTGAGGCCTCTGTCTGTTCCAATCCACAACGTATTGTTATTTTCGTAAAGACTATAAACGACGGATGATATAAAACCTTCTGGATTGGAAACATTGGAAGCCCACTTTTGTGTAAATACTTTTTGTTTAATATCAAATAAATATAGTTTTTTATCGTATGTGCCACATACCAAATAACCTTTTCCTACACCTGCTACAAAGGGGCTTACACACATTAGTTGTGTTATCAAGCTCCCTTTTAAGTTTTCTCCTTCATTTGTATATAACGTGGTGGTTTCATCATTATTCAATAACAGTAAACCCTCTTCTGAAGCTATCCATACATTGCCTTCGTATAAGCATGCGCCCATATAATGCGTAGCTTTAGGTAAATTTTGTGCAGAGAGCAATGTATAATTGTCGCTGGCAATATTGTATTTTAATAAGCCTCTGCCACGTGTGCCAATAATTAAATGACCTGTATTATCTTTTACAATAAATTGTGGGTCAGCTATTCTATCCAATGAAGTATTTATATATTTTTTTGTAATACAGTTTACTTTTTTCAAACCATCTTCTGCAGCTATCCAAATGGTATTATTATCATCTTTACAAAGGGGCATTTTATATACCAACTGTATATTTTCCTTATCGTTGATGTAAACAAATTTATCTTTCAATGGTTCATAATAGCAAAGCCCCCATTCAGTAGATACCCAAAGTGTTTTGTACTCATCTATCAATAAATCAGATACCCAGATACTTCTTAGGCTATTACTATCGGTAGGGTGGTGGGTGTAATTTTTAAATTTTAATCCATCAAAACGACTAAGGCCATTGTAAGTAGCTATCCATAAAAAACCGTTGTTGTCTTTTACCGTTTTTACCACCACATTATCAGCCATACCATTTAATGTAGTGTAGTTTTTAAATTTAAAAGTATATGAAGTGGTATTTTGTGCTAAACCGGCAATAAAATTGCAATAAAAAAACATAAGTAAGATGAACTTGTGCATGCTTCAGTTGGTTTCAGTATAATCTGATAGTTTTTTAACAGCAAAACATATGTGAAATAAAAGTAGTATTTTTAAACTGTAATATTTCATAACATCCAAATATATTTTCACTTTTATATGGACTAAAATTTTTTGCCATGAAAATTATACATATACTCTATTGGATTACTACTGTTCTACTTTGTATTTTATTAAGTTTTCTGCCTACAATGGTTTAATGAAAAGCCCAGAATTTGTGAGTACTATATTGCGTTTGGTGTTTCCTGTATATTTAATAATTTTTTTGGAGTAGCTAAGTTTGCAGCCATTTTTGTTATTTTATCGCCAATAAAAAATCGATTAAAAGATTGGGCGTGTGCTGGCGTTGCATTCGATTTGTTTGGTGCAGCTTTTTCGCATTTTAGTATTGATGATAGCACACAAGCAATACTACTACCAATCATCGATTTTGTAGTAGCTATGTTTTCTTATATTTTGAATATGCTAAAATTTGATAGCAAGGAAAGCTAAGGATTTCTCGCTTTTACACAAAGCGTTTTATAAGTTGTACCCCAGTTATTATTGTTGTTGTTATTTGGCAATCTTTGTGCATTTAAAAGTGCATCTTGGTCTTTGCCGTCGTATTCTCATCTGCAAGCCGATATTGATAACTCAGGGTTGTATATGGAATTTAAAAATGATTTGGGGTTTATGATCATACCTGCATACATGCATATATGGGTGCCACTTCCTTACATGTAAATATTATTGTATAGAATCTATGCGATTAAAAATAGTATCGGTTTGTAATCTTTGTGCAGTATCGTTATTTCTTTCTACAATCATCCATTGGGGTTCTAATATCCAACGGCCATTGCGTTGTATAAGTTTATATGATTGGGTCATTTTGCCCTGTTGGGTTTCTATATTGTACAAAAATTCTTTTATATTATCGGCTGCATCACTATAAACAACCGGTAAAACATCATCCAAAATTATAGCAGATTCATTAAATGTAATATCACTTGTTTCTATTTTTTTCTCCATCATTTTATCAACATGAACTTGCTTGCTTTCTAATTTTTGGGAAGGAGCAATTCTTACAACATTGGCTAGTTCAACATAAGGGTATGTATTTTTTTGCTTAAAAATTGGTGCAAACAATACTTTGCTGTACGGCATGGTAGCATTGGTAGCAGCTTTCTTTTTTTGCACAAATAGAGTTGTAGTAAATAACAATATTGGTATAAATAACCATCCCAATATATTTAATGTGTAATGTTTATATGCACGATTGTGTTGTGTAGAAAAAAATTGTATTCGTTTCAATAATTGAGATGTATGTTTTACGGCTCCCAATTGAAACGATTTTACCGCAACCGTA
>JAYSWO010000139.1:0-2081 GCA_043717975.1 Ferruginibacter sp.
TAATTATTTTGTGCACATGTTAGAAGCCAAACAAATACAAAAATTTTACGGAAAGCTACAAGTACTAAAAGGCGTTGATTTAAAAATAAACAAAGGCGAGATTGTGAGCATTGTGGGCTCCTCAGGCGCAGGCAAAAGCACGTTATTGCACATATTAGGCACATTGGATACCCCAAACAAAGGGCAAGTTTTTTTAAAAGGCGAAAGAATAGATATGCTAAAAGGTAATGCCTTGGCAAAATTTAGAAATAAAAATATTGGATTCATTTTTCAGTTTCACCATTTGCTGCCAGAGTTTTCGGCACTGGAAAATGTATGCATACCTGGCTGGATAGCAGGCAAAAAGAAAAAAGAAGTAACCCAAAAAGCCACAGAACTTTTAAAAACACTCGGGCTTGGGGATAGATTGGAAAATAAACCACATCAACTATCTGGCGGTGAGCAGCAAAGAGTAGCCGTGGCTCGTGCACTCATAAACAACCCTGCTATTGTAATGGCCGATGAACCTACAGGAAACCTAGATAGTGCAAATGGCAGAGAACTACACAAACTTTTTATAGAACTGCGAGATACATTTCAACAAACATTTTTGATTGTAACACACAATGAAGAGCTAGCTGCTATGAGTGATAGAGTGGTACATATGAGGGATGGGCTGATTGTTGAAGGAGGTGTTAGTTGAAGGTTCAAAGTTGAAGGTTGAAGGTTTTTTTAATTCATAGTATCTTGCGAAATACAAAGCTTCAAAACATTCATAGTTATTGATTAATAAGGCAGCGTTTATAAAATTTACAGTGTCTTTTTTAAAAAGCTGTATGAAACATTTATTTACCTCCTTAAGTATCATTTTACTCTTATCAATTTTCGCATTTACATCTTGCGAAAAAGCTAGTATAGGATCTGATGCTGCTAGTTCAAGTGCAATTAGCTCATCTGCTTTGGTTGCACCGGGCGGAGGTAGCAATACACCACCAACAGGAGGAGTACTTACTGCTGGAGAATGGAACGATTTTGACAACTGGATTTTTTGGAAAAATTTAATGATGAATGATACGTTCAATATTTATCAAACCAAATGGGGATTTAATGCAAATGAAAAATGGCAATTTGTAGTAAAAGACATGAACGGACAATTGTTGCCAAACGCCATAGTAGAAATAAAAAATGGTTCTACTATTTTGTGGGCAGGTAGAACAAATAAATATGGTAGCGTTCAAATAATTCCTTCTATTATTAGCGGCAACAACATTGCTAATGCAAATTATACCGTTAATTATAATAATAGTTCAGTAGCAACAGGTGTATTAGCCGCCAATACTCCAATAATAAATATAACAATTCCGTCAGCAATTTCATCGCCAAGCAATGTAGATATAATGCTTATTGTAGATGCTACTGGAAGTATGAGTGATGAAATAAATTATTTGAAAAATGAATTGTTAGATGTATTGAATAGAGCAGACAATCAAATAAGTGGCGAAATGCGCTTTGCAAGTATATTTTATAGAGATTTTGGAGATGATTACGTTACTAAAGCAAGTCCGTTTACTACCACAAAAGCCACTATTGTAAATTTTGTATCTGCGCAATCTGCTGGCGGTGGAGGAGATTTTCCAGAGGCCGTGGAAGAAGCATTGAAAACTGCTATGCAACAATCGTGGAGCACAAATGCCAAAGCAAAAATTATTTTTTTAATAGCAGATGCTCCATCCCACGAAACGCCACAAATATTGGCTACATTAAAAGATCAAATTAAAGATGCTGCTTCTAGAGGAATAATGATTATACCAGTTACAGCAAGTGGTATAGATAAATCGACAGAGTTTTTATATAGATTTATGGCACAAGCTACCAATAGCACTTATACATTTTTAACCAATAATAGTGGTATTGGCAATAACCATATTACTCCTACGGTGGGAAATTATCAAGTAGAATTTTTGAATAATTTGATGGTAAGGCTTATTACAAAATATGGAGGAAATTAAAACAATTATATTTTCACCGTACTCATCCCACCATCCACATGCAATACCTGCCCTGTAATCCAACCTGCTTTTTCAGATAATAGAAACGCAGCC
>JAYSWO010000140.1:0-5229 GCA_043717975.1 Ferruginibacter sp.
ATAGTTATAGCCTCACAAAAATGTGTGTATTTTAATAAAGTTTATTTCAAATTATCTTCCTTGTTGTTTCATAGCTTCATTCATTATTGCTGTGCCAAAAAATGCAAAAGCAATAATCATGATTACTATTACCAGAACGCCAATGATAAGCCCGATTATAGAACATACTCTTCCAGCATTCATATTACTATAGCTAGCTTTTGAGTACATTTCAGGATTAGCATCGTATAATTTTTTGTCTTTATTGGCAAGTACTAAACCAATAATACCGCAAATAATGCCACCAAAGCCATAGCAAAATCCTCCAAGTATTGAAATTATTCCTAAAACAAGAGAAGCAGTAGCATTGGGTAAATTGCCAGTTGGGTTCACATTGTTTGGCGTAAGTAAGTTTGGTTGTTCTGTCATAATAATAGTTTTTTAAGATGCAAGTTTATAAATGTAAGATAATAATATAATAGCAAAAACCGATGGTATTCCAAATTTTATACATTTTTGTAAAAAAGATACATGCCATTTACCGTTTAAAACAATGATAGAGATCAATATTAGTAATGGCAACAATGCTGGATAAAAATGCAGGCTTTGTAAAACATCTCCTCGCAACAATGCAATAAAACTTCTTTGTAGCCCACAGCCAGGGCATTCTACATGAAATGCTTTTTTTATTAAACAAGGTAGCTCATGGGCTTGCAGCCAAGAAACGATATTTAGTAAAAAAATCTGTATCATTTACTGTTTATTATTTCAATTTGCTTTGAAGCATTTTTTTAATAAGTAAAACCATTCAATTTTTATGGTAGAGTTATTAGGTACTTCGCCATTTGAGAATTAAGCATTGAACATTGATTATTGGATATTTCTTACGTCATATTTTTTAAATGCTCAATACTCAACTAACAATTTCCAACATTCAAGTTCAGAAAATTTAAAATAACAGAAACCAAAGTCCCCTTGCGGGGGATTTTTGGGGCCTTAGTACGCTCTCGCAAACAAAACCCTTTCCCCACTATGCTTTCCGCTCAATATACAATTACCAACTTCTTGTTTATTATCTAAAGGAATACAACGTATGGTAGCTTTTGTCAATTCTTTTATTTTATCTTCTGTTTCGGCTGTGCCATCCCAATGTGCCGATACAAATCCACCTTTGCCATCGAGCAATTCTACAAATTCATCCCAAGTATTGGCTTCGGTAATGTTTTCGTTTCTAAAAGTTAGTGCACGATTATAAATATTTTGTTGAATCTCGTCCAACAAATTTTTCAAATAATTGGCAATACCATCCAATGAAATGGTTTGTTTTTCTTTGGTATCTCTGCGAGCTACTTCTACCACATTATTCTCCAAATCACGCATGCCTAGGGCTACACGTACTGGTACACCTTTTAGTTCGTACTCTGCAAATTTCCAACCTGGTCTTGTATTATCGCTGTCATCATACTTTACACGGACGCCCATGGCTTTCAGTTCTGCCATCATCGCATGTGCTTTTTCATCTATCACTGGTTTGCTTTCATCGCCTTTGTATATAGGCACAATCACCACTTGTAGCGGAGCTATTCTTGGTGGCATTATAAGACCTTGATCATCGCTATGGGCCATTATCAACGCACCAATTAATCGTGTACTCACTCCCCAACTCGTAGCCCACACATATTCCAACGAATTGTTTTTATCGCTAAATTTTACATCAAAAGCCTTAGCAAAATTTTGCCCAAGAAAATGCGATGTGCCTGCTTGTAATGCCTTGCCATCCTGCATCAACGCTTCTATACAATACGTATCTTCTGCGCCAGCAAAACGCTCACTCGCCGTTTTCAATCCTTTTATAACTGGCACCGCCATGTATTGCTCCACAAAGTCTGCATACACATTTACCATTTTCACCGTTTCCTCCACTGCTTCATCTTTGGTAGCATGCGCCGTATGGCCTTCTTGCCATAAAAATTCTGCCGTGCGCAAAAACAAGCGAGTACGCATTTCCCAACGCACCACATTGGCCCATTGGTTTATCAGCAGTGGTAAATCTCTGTACGATTGTATCCAACCTTTGTACGTATTCCAAATAATGGCTTCACTTGTAGGCCGCACCACTAGCTCTTCTTCTAGCTTTGCTTCGGGGTCCACTATGAGTTTCCCTTTGTTATTTGGGTCAGCTTTTAATCGGTAATGTGTTACCACAGCACATTCTTTCGCAAAGCCCTCTGCGTTGGTTTCTTCTGCTTCAAATAAACTTTTTGGTACAAACAAAGGGAAGTACGCATTCACATGCCCTGTGTCTTTAAACATTTTATCCAATTGATCACGCATGTTTTCCCATAGTGCATATCCGTAAGGCTTTATCACCATACATCCACGCACGGCGGAGTGATCTGCCAATTGACTTTTCACCACCAATTCGTTGTACCATTCCGAATAATTATCGGCTCTTTTTGTAAGTTCTTTGCTCATGTTTTTTTTTAGTATTTAGTATTGAGTACTTAGTATTAAGACTACGTTTCAATAATCAAACTTGTTTTATTTTTTCTTGTGTCTTTTTCTTTTTGTCCAAACTAAGAAGTATCTATGGTCATCATCGTTGTGTCACTCACTTGTACGGCATACCATTGTTCAACTTTAATAGTGCAACTTGAATTGCAGCGAAGATAAGAAACGAGTGGGAAAATTTTAGAAAGAAAAAACTATCAGAAATCAATGTTATTAAGTTAACGGTTTATGCATTGCCCCGTGCTTTAGCACGGGGGCAAAAAATATAAACTAAAGTAGCTTTAGCCACAATGGGATTGGTTTTGGGCTTTAGCCTGTTTACTGGAATATAAAAAATCAATTGAAAAGCTTCTTACGTTTACGACAATGTAAAAGAAATGAGTAATTTGAAAGAAGTTGATAATTAAAATGCTTAGTAATCTTCTAATGGCTCATCAAAGTCCTCATGCATAACAAAAATACCTTTGCCACTGCCAAATATTGGTTTCTTCTTTTCGGAATTTTTTTTATCTTTTGCTACCAAACTATCTATAAAATCTGATACTTCAGACTTTAGGTTTTCTGGTAATGTGGAAAGTTTACTATATAAAATGGTGTCATTCATGAGTTCAAATTTAAAAATTATTTACGAAAATTCAGGTAATGAGTAATCAATTTTCAAGTTCAAAATTTGCATCATAATTAATAACGCTAAAATCTCAATACTAAATACTCAATACTAAGTACTATTCCCTAAATTGCCCTTCATAAAAATAAACAATGGACATTCAATTTAACAAAAACGAAGACGAACAAAAACTAGCTTGGAGTGCGGTAAAACAACAGCTAGAAAAAATATACGAAGGCGGCGGATTAAAAAGCCAAGCCAAGCAAAAAGAGAAAAACAAACTCGTAGCACGTGAGCGTATTGCATACCTCTGCGATGCCGATAAACCTTTTATAGAAATTGGCGCATTTGCAGGTTTTGGTATGTATGAAGAATATGGTGGTTGCCCGGCAGGCGGCACGGTTAGTGGCATTGGCTATGTGAGCGGTAGGCAATGTGTCATTATTGCCAACGACCAAACGGTAAAGGCGGGTGCATGGTTTCCCATAACCGGTAAGAAAAATTTACGCATGCAAGAAATTGCTATGGAAAACCATTTGCCTGTGATTTATATTGTGGATAGCGCTGGTGTTTTTTTACCGATGCAAGATGAAATTTTTCCAGACAAAGAACATTTTGGTAGAATATTTAGAAACAATGCCAAGATGAGCGCCATGGGTATAACACAAATTGCAGCCGTTACAGGTGCATGTGTAGCAGGCGGCGCCTACTTACCCATTATGAGCGATGAAACCTTGATGGTAGAAGGAGCAGGATCTATTTATTTGGCAGGGCCCTACCTTGTAAAAGCTGCCATTGGCGAAGATGCAGACGGCGAAACCCTTGGTGGTGCAGCCACACACAACGAGATAAGTGGCATTGCAGATTATACTTTTAAAACAGAAGAAGAATGTTTGGATAGAGTAAAAAGAATCATCGGTAAACTCGGCAAGCCCGACAGTGCAGGGTTTGATAGAATAACATCTATTGCACCATCCAAAAAAGCAGATGAAATATATGGCATTATAGCAGGCGACAATAGCAAACCATACGATGTACTTGACGTAATTAATTGTGTAGTAGATGCTGACAGTTTTGATGAATTTAAACAAGGCTATGGCAAAACCATTGTATGCGGCTATGCACGTGTAGATGGTTGGGCAGTGGGCATTGTAGCCAACCAACGCTTCATAATAAAAAATAAAAAAGGAGAAATGCAATTGGGTGGTGTTATTTACAATGATAGCGCAGATAAAGCTGCTCGTTTTATTATGAATTGCAATCAGAAAAAAATACCATTGGTATTTTTGCAAGATGTAACTGGTTTTATGGTAGGTAGTAGAAGTGAGCATAGTGGTATAATAAAAGATGGCGCAAAATTGGTAAATGCAGTAGCCAACTCTGTAGTGCCAAAAATTACCATCATTACCGGAAACTCCTATGGGGCGGGCAACTACGCCATGTGCGGTAAGGCTTACGACCCACGTTTTATATACGCATGGCCTGGTGCCAAAATAGCGGTAATGGGTGGCGACCAAGCGGCTAAAACCATGTTGCAAATACAAGTATCTGCTATGAAAGCTAAAGGCAAAGAAGTATCTGCTGAAGAAGAAAAAATAATTTTAGATAAAATAACCGATAAATATTTGGCACAAACAAAAGCACAATATGCTGCTGCTCGTCTTTGGGTGGATGCCATTATTGACCCTGCTGAAACCCGCCGTGTAATTAGCGAAGGTATTGCAGCGGCCAACCATAATCCAAAGATGGCGAAATTTAGAGTGGGGGTTTTTCAGGTGTGAGTAAGTGGGCAGTTAGCAATTTGCAGTTGGCAAAACGTGTGTGACACTTTAAAATATTTTTCAGTGTAGATAAAAGTGTTAGAAAAGGATTTAAAAGTGAGGTTTTGCCTCACTTTTTTGTTTTTTGTACACGCCTATTGGCTAAAACGACACGAATATCAATTAGTGTTTCTGTTTATGTGTACCAATGATTAGTCTTACATAATAATTTATTATTTAACCAAAAAAAACAAAAGTTATGAAGAAGTACACGGTAAGTCATTTAACTAAATTATTTTTTCTATCATGTTTAACCTCTGTTATTATGTTTAACAGTTTTGCGCAAACAACTACAATTAATATTGGTTCGGC
>JAYSWO010000015.1:0-6299 GCA_043717975.1 Ferruginibacter sp.
AAAAATCAACATATTTAATACAACGATTACTGATGAATATTTGCCCATAGGCAATGATATAGAAAATGTACTTACAAAAAGTGATATTGCCTTTTGGGAAGAAAATGGATATGTTATTATTAGGAATGCAGTGCCTGTAGATGATTGCATAACTACCGTAAAATTAATTTGCAACTTTTTAGAAATAGATGAACATGATCCATCAACATGGTACAAGCCCAATGAAAACAAGCAGGGTATAATGGTACAATTATTTCAAGATGCGCAGTTAGAAAAAAATAGACAATCTAGCAAGATTCGCAAAGCCTATGAACAACTTTGGCAGCGAAAAGATATTTGGGTAAATGCAGATAGGGTTGGTTTTAATCCACCTGAAACAAATGACTGGAAATTCCCCGGACCTAACCTTCACTGGGATGTAAGTTTGGTTCAGCCAATTCCGTTTGGATTACAAGGCATTTTATATTTAACGGATACCAAGGAAAACCAGGGTGCATTTTCGCTGGTGCCAGGCTTTCACCACAAGATAACCACTTGGTTAAATGAACTTCCAACAACCGCTCTTCCTCGAAAAGAAAATTTGTACGAGTTGGGTGTAAAAGGTATAGAAGCCAATGCCGGTGATTTTATTATTTGGCATCATGCATTACCACACGGCAGCAGTGTAAATACATCTAATAAACCTCGTTTTGTACAATATATGACTTATGCACCTATAGATGCAGATGTAAGGGATGAGTGGATGTAGTATATTATATCAAACAGAAAAAAATTGTATGTAGATTACCGCTATTTTTTTGTACATAATCAGCAACAAAAAAAATTACTTAAACAATTCATTCATTATTCCTGCTAGGTGCACGCCAGCTTTCAATAGTTGATCATTAAGCGGCGCAATGAATTTATAATTATATAAAAAATCTAATCTGCTATCGGGTACTGTTTCTGCATATACTTTTTCAGTAAGCTGATAGGTATCGAACATCCATTGGCTAAGGGTTTGTTTTTGCCAAGCAGTACGTTGTTTTAAAGTAGTAAAATTTATGGCACTTACATATTCAGTGTAGCTCAATTCTTGAAAACTAATTAACTTCTCATCCCATACTTGGTGCAAGTTTACATCATCGCTAAACCATTTTACTTTAATTGCATTACCCCCTCTATCTTCAAGCCTGCCAAGGTGTAGTGGTTGATGTATATCACCTATTAAATGTATGAGTAAACGAATGTACAATTGTTTTGTTTCTAATGGTAGTAATTTATTTTTCTTTAATTCTTTGGTAATAAAATTTATTTTAGTATATGCATTTACTGTTGTATCTGCTTTTAAAAATGCATCCACTTGTTCAAACGACAAACCACTTTGCATATTAACATAGTGCCAAGGCGAAAGATATTTGTATGCAGGATCGCTCTTTATAAAATCGGGCCAGTTGCTAGCCATAGCCACACTTTCAAAACCAAGTATTTTCTGTATTTCTATTTTTGCTTTTGGGGCAAGATAGCTATCGGCTATTTGTCCTACAATACGATGCCCTAGTACGCCCCAGGCGCTGCTGGCAAATGGTAAGTAAATGAATAAGCAAATAAGGGTTGGCTTTTGTAATATTTTCATGAGTACAATTTGAATGACAAATGTAATAGATTTGTTTGGCAAAAAATAGGTTTATCAATAGGCCGATAAGTTACCAAGATATTTTGCCTTTTAATTTTTTGCCGAGAACCTGCCTGCCTGCAAAAAAACATCTTCACTACAAAAACAATTGTGTATGTAACTTTACATTCTAAAAAGAATACACATGCAAGATTTAGTAAAAGATTTTAACGACTACAGAGTAAGAATGAACGACCTCATTTTAAGCAAAGAAAACCTGGTTATAAAAAGACTATGGAATTTAGATACTAATACCTATGCCGCTGGTGCTTTAGATGTAAAAACGAAAGAGTTACTTGGGCTAGTAGCCAGCATGGTACTCCGCTGCGATGATTGCATAAAATACCACGTAGGCAAAGCACACGAACTTAATGTAAGCACAGAAGAATTATACGAAGTATTTGCTGTGGCCAATATTGTGGGTGGTACTATTGTAATTCCACATACAAGAAGGGCTGCGGAGTATTGGGAAGCTTTGAAAGGTTGAAAGTTGAAAGTTCAAGGTTCAAGGTTTGTAAATATCAAACTTTACACATTGGTTTGGGCGCTATATAAAAAAGCTGATAACATCTTAGCGTTATCAGCTTTTCATTTTTGTGAAATTGATATTAAAAACTTAATACCAACTTGGTAAATAATTTTCTACCATTGTAGCCCATTTGTACACTATCCCAAGCTCCACCTGATTCGTTGTACCCTATTGCACCTTTAGCTAGTGGATTTAATGAAAAATCTGGGTGAATATTAAATACATTATCTGCCCCAGCGAATACACTGATAACTTTTGATACTTTATAAGATACAGAAAGGTTTGTTGTAATTTTTGTACTGTAATTATATTCTCCAGGTACTAAAACGGCAGGATCTAAATCACTTGGTACATCTCCAAAGCCTAACATTTTCATCCTACCAAATGTAGAAAAGCTTAGGTTATAACCAAGCTTTTTTGTTGCATAATCAATACTCAAATTAAATTTTGAAGCCGGTGCAGATGATTCTATAAAAGCCACATCTCTTTTACTATAAAAAGTTTCAATATTTGATGCTGTGCTCGTTAATGCTGTAGGTACATTTATTTGATCAACTTTTGCTTTTTGGATATTTCCAGCAAGCAAGATTCTTAATGTTGCATTATCTAATTTTTTAGAATAATCTACCACAACATCTAACCCAAAGTTGGTTGTATTTACAGCATTCGTAATAAACTGTGCTGTAGATACCCCAAGTGTTGCAAGTTGAGAATTAAACGCACTAGGTAAGGAAGGGTCACTTGCAAATAAACCTGATATAACAACTCTATCCTTAATTTTTACCATATATCCATCTATAGTAAACGTCAAACCTTTTATTGGCTTCCATGCAAATCCTACACTTGTATTTATAGATGTCTCCTCTTTTAATTTTTCAATACTAACACTATTCGATAAATCATCACCATTTCTTGCAATACGAGATTGTACAAGGCTACCACTCAAAAAAGAAGTACTTGTATTTGTAAAATTCACTTGTTGTAAAGATGGTGCTCTAAATCCTGTACTAGCAGAACCTCTCAGGTTAAAGTTATCTGTAACTTTTAATCGTGTAGCAAATTTGTAAGTAAGTACACTGCCGAAATCGGAATAGTTTTCGGCTCTAGCTGCTACATCTATTAACCATGCTTTTGTGATATTAAGTTCTGCGTCTATGTATGCACTATAGTTAACTCTTTTTGCTGTAATAGTATCAAGAGGGCTAAAGCCAGGGAAACCTTGTGCTCCAGGAGCTTTTGAAAGATCATAAGATTTATATGATGCTTCTTCACCTTTATTTATGCTATACTTTTCATTTCTTATTTCAACACCATAACCAATGTTTAAACCTTCCGCTATTTTTTTAAAAGCTTTACTAAAATCAACATTTAAGGTTGTTTGCCTAAATCTATATCCACCATCTTCAAAAGAAGTTTTTGTAGTATTTCCAATAAGCGATGCATTGAAAGTTTGTTTGCCGCTAAACTGAAAATCGTTTTTCCCTGTCGTTAAACTTGCATCCCAATTCCAACCACAATTGGTTTTACCTTTTACACCAAATGCAATAGATGCATCATTTATATTTGTTCCTATTCTTGGATTAAAATATGTTTCACCATCATTTGTTTTCTGCATTATCTCTGAAACAAATATTACATTTCCCGCCGCATCCGTTGGAAAACGCTCAGGATTCCAACTATAATTTCTGGAGTACGCATATGCATCAGATTCTTTAGTATTTGCAATTCCGAAAGAATAGAAAGTAGCATTGGTATTTTTTATAGGCAACTCCATGTTATAGCTAGCACCATATGTTTTTACCGAGCCGTCCCCAAATGCTCTTCTACCTGCATTAATAAAAGGCAATGTAGTTTTATTTGTTTTCCAATCGGTTGTATCTGCTTGCCTAAATGTTTTTTCTTGTGTTAAAAGATTGAGACCAAAACTTACAAAGCCGCCACTGTTACCAACTGCAAAACCATTGGTTGCAGAAAGTGTAAATGTTTGTCCATCAATTTTACCAGCACTCACATATTGATTACCAGCATTAAATTTTGATGCATTAAATTTTGTATCATAATATCCTGCCCAACCAGCATTCACTGTCCAATGGTTTATATTTTTTTTCAAAATAATATTCATTACACCTGCAATAGCATCACTACCGTATTGCGCACTTGCACCATCTCTTAATATTTCAATTCTATCTACCGCAGCTTGTGGAAATGCATTTAAATCTGTACCAGAGGCACCTCTCCCCCTTGTTCCAAACAATGCAACCAATGCAGTATTATGACGACGCTTACCGTTTATTAATACCAAAGTTTGATCAGGTCCTAATCCCCTTAACGTACCTAAATCTATATGATCCGCCCCATCACTACCACTTTGCTTGTTATAATTAAAAGAAGGTGCTGCCATATTTAGTACAGATGTAAGATCCATTTTTGCTGTGGGTGTACCTACTTGATTTATTTTTATTACATCTATTGGTACGGCTGTTTCGGTTTTTGCTCTGGCCAAACCTCTTGTACCTACCACTACTATATCTGTTAAGTCGGTAGCTTGTGGTTGTAGTGCAATATTTATATTCTCGCTATTTACGGTTACCTCTTGCATTGCATAGCCTGTAGCACTTATAGCTAGCACTGTTCCTTTCTTAGCATTTAAAGCAAAAAAGCCTTCGCCATTTGTAGTAGTACCTACTTTCGTTCCCTTTACTACAATAGAAGCAAACTCAATTGCATTTCCGGTATTGGAATCGGTTACTTTTCCTGTTATACTTTGAGCAAAAGAAATTGAAAAAAGTGTAAGGCAAAAAATAATTGCCTGCATTAAGAGGGTACGTTTTTTCATACTAGTATTGTCTTTAGATTAATATTATATGCTTAACCCATCTTGATAAAAACTTTGCGGCTTAGCATTTGCAAAGAAAAGAAATTTTTGTAAAATTACTAATTAAAAAAATCGAGTTCAGCAAGTATGTTTAAAATATTTTTTTATAGCATTTGTATGTATAGAAATCAATTTTTTTACTTTAATATTTTTACTTGCATAGCATAATTATATGTATCTAAAGCCGTAAAAATAATTTTTTGAGAATCAGCAAAATGAAGGTATGCCAGTAACTTTTCTTTTGTAAAACGCTGACTCCAAAAACCTTCTTTGGTAGCCGTAAAAGAATCCTTGTCACTTGTAATTACTGTCATCCCCATTTTATTGTATGACGCTTCTTGCTTTAGTCTGGTACCATCATTATCAATATAACAAGCACCAAGTAATAACGCTCCATTTTCATTTAATACATTATACGCAGCAGAAAAAACCGTTTCAAATTTTTCATTTTTTGTGAGATCTAATATTTCCCCAGCATTTTTATAGGTTTCAAATGAAAAGTTTTCGGGATAAAAATTACCTGGTGTAAACCAAGTACAAACTACCAAGTCATATTTCTTTTGCATGTTGCTTGACGCTGTTGCTTCAAATAAAAAAGCGTTTACCTTATTTTGTATTTGATAGTCTGCTATGTTTTTGTTTGCTATATCTATACAAGCTTGTGCATTATCTGTACCATCATACGATGCAATCATTTCCCATATTTCATTTATGCCACACAAGTGCATTGGTATGCGTGCATTACCCACACCTATATCCAAAATAGAAATGGGAGCATTTTTTGCTGTCGCCAATTCCACAATCACTTTTTTCAACTCTATAAATTCAGCCCATTGTGCTTGTATTAAATGTTCTGAAATGTAAGTAAGGTCAAAAGATTTTTCTACAGTGTTTGCATTATCGTACATGGCCATGGTAGTACATTTTTAAGGTTACGTATTTTTTTGAGCTACGATTACAAAAGTATCAAATGCATAAGAAGGGCGTTCAATAATTTCTTTTATACTGAACCCAGCTATTGTTAACAATAAAATAATTTCATCTTTTGTAAAAGCCCTTACAGTGGAGTTATCTTCTCCGATATTTAATAGTCCATCTTGCGCTGTCTTTTCATAATAAATAGATGCCCAATCAAAACAAAAACCATTTGCAAGGTTTATTTTCCAAATGCTATCACGCTGATATTGCTTATCCTTAAAACTTGCACTGTGTATTACTTTTTTTGTTGCATCTATTTGTGG